>NZ_CAWPKW010000300.1:0-37015 GCF_963888615.1 Brasilonema octagenarum UFV-OR1
AACTTGTGTCATTGGAATGACTCACTAGTTCATTTGTTCGCGTTGAAAGGGCTGGGTGGGCAATGCCCACCCTACCTTTGAAATTACTCCCACTCAATAGTTCCAGGTGGCTTGGAGGTGATGTCATAAACCACTCGGTTAACACCTTTGACTTCATTCACAATCCGGTTAGAAATCACTTCTAAGACATCATAAGGCACACGCGCCCAGTCAGCAGTCATACCATCTTCACTGGTGACAATCCGCAAAACGATGGGGAAAGCATAAGTACGTTGGTCGCCCATAACACCTACACTGCGAATTGGTAGTAAAACAGCAAATGCTTGCCAGTAATCGTGATACAAATCACGTTTGTTAATTTCTTGGCGCACAATTAAGTCTGCATCTCGTAAAATATTTAACCTTTCGGCAGTAATTTCGCCTAGGATACGAATCGCTAAACCCGGTCCAGGAAAAGGATGCCGTTGGACAATTTCTTCTGGTAAACCAATAGCACGTCCTACTTTACGGACTTCATCTTTAAACAGTTTCCGTAACGGTTCCACCAGTTTGAATCGTAAGTCTTTGGGCAATCCACCAACGTTGTGATGGCTTTTGATTTTCACTGCCACCCGTTCTCCAGTTTGAGGGTCAACATTGGTGTTAGCAGATTCAATCACGTCTGGATAAAGCGTGCCTTGAGCGAGATAATCAAAAGGTCCGAGGCGTCTGGATGTTTCCTCAAAAGTACTGATAAACTCGTACCCAATCATACGACGTTTTTCTTCGGGGTCAGTAATGCCAGATAGTGAAGAAAGGAACCGTTCCCTAGCGTTGACATATTCTACCGGAATGTGAAATTGTTCTTGGAACAGTTTGATCAGTCGTTCAGGCTCATATTTTCGCATAAAGCCTTGGTCGATAAAAACACAAGTCAACTGATCCCCAATAGCTTTATGCAGCAAGAATGCCAAGGTAGAAGAATCGACTCCTCCAGAAAGCGCCAACAGCACACGTTTCTCGCCAACTCTCGCGCGAATTTCTCGAATGGCTTGTTCGACAAAAGCAGCAGTTGTCCAAGTCGGTTCACACTCGCAGATATGGTACACAAAGTTACGGATTAAAGCTATACCACCAACAGAATGCACTACTTCTGGATGGAATTGGACGCCGTAAAGTTTCTTGTCGTGATGAGCAATAGCTGCACACGGAGTATTTTCCGTATGTGCCAGTAATTCAAATTGTTCTGGCATCTGAGTGATAGAGTCTGCGTGGCTCATCCACATCGTCGTACCATCTTCAACATTGGTGAGCAAATCTGTGGGATCATCTATGTAGAGTGACGCTTTACCATACTCACCTCGGTCAGCCTTTGCCACTTCCCCGCCTAGCTGTTGCACCATCAGTTGCATACCGTAGCATACACCTAAAATCGGAAGTCCCATATTCCAGATTTCTGGGTGACACCGGGGAGCACCATTGTCATAAACTGAATTGGGACCTCCAGAAAGGATAATCCCCTTAGGATTGAGTTGACGTAGTTGTTCAGCTGTAGTGCGATAAGAAAGGACTTCAGAATATACTTGGGTTTCACGAATTCGGCGGGCAATCAGTTCAGAATACTGAGAACCAAAATCGAGAATAACAATCATTTGGCGATTAAGCGGCTTTAAAGATTCAACTTTTTCAGGCGCTTGTTCTGTTGGTAGAGTCACCGCAGTGTTCATGGCAGGGAAGGTGTGAGTGTAAGAAGAAATTGTGGCTTATCAGGTTAAAAACAATACCATTTCTCTGCGTTGTCAGGCTGTGATGGTAATAGAAACCCTCTGCACACGCGACTTTGAATGCGTCTGCTTAGCCGATAGTTATGTGTAAATGGTATTAAGAAAAAAAACTTACCTTAGATTGGTAAAATATTATAGCCTGATTGGTGAATCTTAAGATTATTTATAATAAATTAACATAATTTTGCTATTATCAAACTCCCATTTGTGACAACAGGACTTGCATATTGTCCCAAGAAAGTCCTTGTTGGATGTAGCGGGGTGCTTCCGGATTATAAGGACTGGCTACGCGGTCAATTTTGATAATTTTTGCTTCATCTTGCAGCACCGGAACATCGGGATCAAAGGCAGTTGGGCGCGTCAAAGAGCTAGAAAAGCCTTTAAAAATTGCAATTTGGTCTTCCTCACCCGCAATTTCCACACTCACGAGCAGGACTTCTTGGGGACGTTTGACAGTATATTGTTCCAAGCGCTTGCTGATAGAATTGTTCATTTTAAAAATGACGTGTCATTAATGTTTCTGATAAGCAGCCTCACGGGCGCCGCACCACCCTTTATGAATCAGGACTTACGCACTGAAAACTCAAAACCTCGATCCCCGCTAGCGCACGCCAGGTGCTATCTCCCAAGGGGAGACGCAATCATGCGAACAAGTCGGCTGCGCCGGATGCCAGATACCTCTGTCGGGAAACCCCTTCGGGTTCGCCAGATGCCTGCGGAGGGAGACCCTCCCGCAGCACTGGTCTCACCTCCTGCAGCGCTGTCTCACCGCCTCCGGCGTCTACAAGTCGGGAAACCCGCTGTTAGCACCTGGCTCATGAATCCGGGGGCTTGAAATAATGATGCTGCGCTTTTTATACCTCCATTCAGAAATTCTTGGCGCAAGACTGTTGGTCCAATCCAAACTAAAATCCAAAATTCATGCAATTCAAAAATGCATGAATTAAAAATTCTTTAATTCTTTTTGAATTTTTAATTTTTAATTTGAGCTTGGTCGTGGGTCAATCTTAAAGTATACTGCGCCAAAAGATAGGACTCTTCTTTGGTTTTTGCGAAGCAACGTACACTTTATCAGTTATCAAGTACCCACAGTACCAGTTACCAGTGATCAATTGTTCACTGTTTACTGTTCACTGTTCACTGTTAAGCGTTCCCTGTTCCCTATTAAGCGTCTGCGCAAGCGATTCTGACAAATCAAATCGGATTGCCATAGCAGGATAGAGTTTTTTGAGACAGAACTTCATACAAGGAGATGCTTAAACATTTACCTGTTTTGAAGTCGTAAACGACTGTCTCATTGCTTCAATCTCAATGACGATTAATAATTTTTTGGAGACAATTAGATGCTTAGGGTTTATGGGTTTAACGAATCAGGTAACTGTTACAAAGTCAAGTTATTATTGAAACAGTTATGTAGACAATTTGAATGGGTAAATATTGATATTCTGAAAAAAGAGAATCGTACTCCTGATTTTTTGGCTAAAAACCCTCATGGAAAAGTCCCCTTATTAGAAACTGAGACAGGAACATTTCTTTGGGAGTCAAACGCTATTTTGTGTTATCTCAGTGAAGGCACTAATTTCTTACCAAGTAACCGACTCGAACATGCTCAAACATTACAATGGCTTTTCTTTGAGCAGTACAGCCACGCGCCAAATCTTGCGATCGCTCGCTACATCACTCGCTATCTTGGCGCACCATCCGAGTACCAGCAAACTTTGACTGCCAAAAGAGAGTTAGGTTACGTGGCTCTCGATATCATGGAAAAACATTTGACAACTAGGCAGTTTTTTCTAGGAGACCGTTACACAATAGCAGATATTGCTCTCTACGCTTATACTCACGTAGCTGATGAGGGTGGCTTTGATTTGACTAACTATCGGTTTATTAAAACTTGGCTTGAGTTAGTTAGAACCCAGCCTAATCATATTACCATGAATAGTTTGGAGCAGGCATATGTGTAACTAGTAACTTGTGTTTGGACTGCTAATAACCGGCGATACGCAAGAGCTAAAGCGTATGCGCAAAGCGCACGCTGCGCGAACGACTGCCCTTCGGCAAGCTCAGGGACCGCGCTCACCGTCGAAGTCCAGAGGCTTATCGCTTGAAGTCACTTAAACAATAAAATCCCCTCCAGGAAGAAAGTAATACCAATTTGAAAAAAGAATGCGACAGATACACATTCCCAAACTCTCCTGTAATATTGAGAACTAGAACTAGAAAACATACGATACCAACGATTGTTTTTCCAGTGTTTCCAGCTAGCAGATTGCAATGCAAATCAACGGCTAAAGAAATCAGTTGCTCGTTCCATCTCTGCTTACTCATAATAGTGCCTGTGTAGGGGTTGACAAAAACGCTACTTATTTGAGCAAGTGAAATTTCCGTCACTGGATTATCCGGTGGATGGAAAACGTCAAGCACGTAAGGTGCGTCTGGTGTTATGGGTATGTATAAACGCGCAAATTTAGTATTTGGTTCCCAATCTAACGCTCACTACAAAACTGCATAAGTTGATTCGTCTTACATCTATTAAGAATGCAGACAAGTTAAGGATATGAGTGCTTGACTTCTGTTGAGCAACTCAAACCAGAGCTTATGCATACAAGAAACTTTTTGTCAATGCGTAAGTCCTACTTGTAAAGAAAGTGATTTTGGAGAAAGTTCCATGGGCATTAATGATGGATTGATAGGCTATTGGCAATTTGATGAAGCGGAAGGGACTACTGTCCTGGATAGATCAGGCAATGATAATCGTGGCTTGATCATCAATGGCACTCGAAGTGACGGCAGATACGGCAAAGCGGTAGAACTTAGCGGTAGCGATGACTCACATGTCAGTATTCCTGGTTCGGCAAGCCTGAATAGCCTGGTTGATCAGATTACTGTGACAGCTTGGGTATTTCCAAATGTAGCCCCGGTAGGTTTTAAAGTTGTCGTTTCTAGACAAGTTGGTACTCTTTTGCATCCTGATCAGTTTTATTTAGGCTTTGGTCCAAAAAATGACGTAATGCATTATAAGTGGCATCTTGGCACAGATGACGCTGGCACTTTGCGTGAAGGCGAGATTTACAGTGGTACTCCAGATAGCAATCGCTGGATACATATGGCAGGAACCTATGATGGAAATATCATGCGTCTTTTTGTTGATGGCATCGAAATTGACACTAGCCCTCTGAGTGGAAATATTCTAGTAGATGATAATCCTGTCACTATTGGTGGGGAAGAAAATGGACCAGCGCTTCAGGTCGTGGATGGGGAATTTGAAGGACTAATTGATGAGGTTCGCATCTATAACCGTGCCTTGGGTGCATCTGAAATTCGTGAAATTTTTAACCTTGACTCAGAATTGGCTTCAGTGTGATTTTGACTCTTCCTTAATATTTTGAGTCTCCTCATTCACGAATGAAAGGTATTTTTTTATGATTTTTGTCGAATTAGTTACTATTGCCCACATTCCACCTTTCTGTGAAGTTACCTTGCGAACAGATAAAGATGGATGGCAAAACAATGAGATTGCAGGAAAGTACCAAAACGATCGCTGGATATTCGAGCTAGCCGATCCGAAGTATTTAACTGGCTTCGTTTGTAAGTTTGCCCTAAACCGGCAGATTTGGTCTAACGGTGGTGATTTTAATATTCCTGGCACCGATAACGAGCGTCATACTTTTTATCTAAGGGAGTTTGGCTTTGGTTTACCTGTTCAACCTGTTATTGAACTCGGTCAAACTCAGGTAAAACTTTTTGATATTTTTCCTCCAAATGCCCCTGACCGCAAATCCTACGATGTGATTGTCATCGGCTCTGGTATGGCTGGTGGTGTCTTGGCTGATCAACTCGCTGATAACGGTTTAGATACTTTAGTGCTAGAAGCTGGGGGAGTTCCCCTAGAGACTCACATTGCAAATCTGCCTCGACCCAATTTTCCTCGTGAATTTAGAAAACACGTCTGGGAGCGCTGGCCCCAATATCAGGTGATTAATTACGATCAGCCTGCTGATGGTAGTGAAAATAACTACGGAGGTGCTCAAGGATTTAATTTGGGTGGTCGATCAGTTTTTTGGGGCGGTTTTATTCCCCGCATGAGTTCCTGGGAGTTGGATTTTTGGCCGACTCGACTTAAGTGGGATCTAGAAGATCGCTACTATCAACTAGCTGAGGATTTGATGGGTCGTTCCACCGCGCCAACGACTTACTATACACGTGAAATATATCGAGTCTTGCGAGAACAGCTTCCTCGATACAGCCATTTTGATGCTCCAATGGCAGTCAGACAAAATCTGACTGGAGCAAATACTATCGCCACTGGCATGTTTTCCACGGCAGATTTGCTACTGGAATCATCAAGAACTGGTGGTCCTGCGGGTTTCCAAAACTTGACCGTGCGCACTCATCATCAAGTCATCAGAATCGAACCTGGGGAACCCTGCGCAGTCATTGCCCAGGATATTATTTCCAAGGAAGAAAAGAAATTTTCAGCCAAGTTTGTAGTCCTTGCTTGTGGGTGTTTTGAAAGTGCACGCCTTGCCAAACGGAGTGGTATTGGTAATGATTTGGTAGGGCAGGGTGTTACCGATCATCCCATCGCGTTTACACATTTTTCTATTCCTCCCTCCTCGCCTTTTTATGATCGTTTTGGATCTGTAAAAGTGGTATCTCAACCAACTGAGCCACACCCAGGAGAAGATAGAATCCGTGACCCCTTTAATATTCTGATTGAACTGGGTGCAGACTTTAACCAAGGACGGTATTTGGATGAAGATATTTTCCGCGAAAATATCGCAAAGCGTAACATGCTTTGCGAAATCGTTTTTCTCACAAATACGGAATTGCTTTTAGGCAATCAAATCGAGTTTAATGCTGGCAATAATTTTCGCCCGATTGCCAAAATTAAAAATCCTGGACTTCCCAACACAGTTGAAACTAGAGTTCGAGAAATCACCAACAATATTCTGACTGCTTTAGGGGGGGAGGTGTTGGATCAAGGATTTGGTAATGGTGGGCTTGGCGGTGTAGCCCATGAGGTTGGCTCTCTCCATATGGAGGTTACAGACAGTAACAATATTGGAAAAGGTACACAGCAAGCATTACAAGGTGTTGTCGATGAAAACGGTAAGTTTCTCGACCAGGAGTTTGTTTACGCCTGCGATCTGTCAATCTTTCCGACCTCTCCAGCAGCAAATCCTAGCCTAACAGCAGTCGCTCTTGCATTACGGCTGAACGATCATTTAGTAAAACTTGTCCGTTCTTAATGAACCCTAACCTTGATCCTCAACTTCTTGAGGGTTAAGGTTGAATTCCTGTTCAATTTATTTAGAGAAAAATGGTAGCTAGTAAAGTATTGCCTCAAGTCAGTACCCATGAAGGCATGGGTAATATTGTGTTTACTGGCGGCACAGCTTTCCGCGTTTGGGCACCCAACGCCCGCCAGGTTCAAGTTGCTTTTTACAATAGCCGAGACCAAGATAACACCAGTCCTTCTAGCTTAGTCAGTTTAGCGTCAGAAAATAATGGCTATTGGTCTTGTGATGTCCCTGGAATTTCACCCGATCAGCTTTATAGTTATCAAATTACTAATAGTGAAACAGGAGCAATCTTGTATAAGATTGACCCCTATGCCAAACAAATCACGAATTCAGTTGGCAAAGCGATTGTTCGCGAATCGGAGTTTCCCTGGACGGATGACGATTTTCGGATGCCAGACTACAATTCTCTGGTTATTTATGAGCTTCATTTAGGAACATTTGATGATGATCCGGGCGATCGCCCCGGAACCCTCACAAGAGCAGCCAAAGGACTCGACCATCTAGTTGAACTTGGTATCAACTGTGTTCATCTAATGCCCCTCAGTGAATTCGCCGCCGATTTTTCCTGGGGATTTAATATTGCTCTACCATTTGCGATTGAGGAAACTTATGGCGGGATTATTGAATTTAAAAAGTTTATCAATCGCGCCCATAGTTTAGGAATTGCCGTTATTATTGACAGCGTATTTAATCACTTTGGTCCTAGTGATTTAGACGAAGGTTTAAGGCGCTTTGATGGATGGTTTCAAGGCGAACATGGAGGGATTTATTTCTATAACGACGATAGAGAAGCAACTGACTGGGGACCTCGACCTGACTTTGGACGTCCGGAGGTGCGGCAATTTATCCGTGATAACGTGATGTTTATGTTAGATGAATGTCATTGTGATGGGTTAAGGATTGATAGCACATGCAATGTCTGGGGATTCAATAACGGTCAAGGCTGGAATAACGAAGGCTTTAATTTACTACGTTGGATTAGTGATGAGAAAAACTTTTTCCATCACCATCCCAGAAATAAAATCTTCATTGCTGAAGATTGGCACAATGACGGATGGGTAACACGTCCAACACCACAGATGGGGGCAGGTTTTGATGCTGAATGGCATTGGTTTGTCCATGAAGCACGACGTGCTTTAGAAAGTCCCAGCGATCAATCTCGAGATATGGATGGAGTTGCTCGCGCTCTTTACGCCCGGTTCAATGATGATGTCTTTAAGCGGGTTATCTATATTGAATCCCACGATGAATCCGGCAATAATGATGCACTAGCTCGCCGAATCGATCCCTCAAATCCTGAATCCTGGTTCGCCAAAAAGCGAATCACCCTTGGGGCAGCTTTAGTTTTGACAGCACCTGGAATTCCAATGATTTGGCAGGGACAAGAAGTTTTCTCAATTCAAAAATTTACTGATCAAGTTCCAATTGACTGGTCTCGCAAAAATACTTTTAACGGGATATTTCAGCTTTATCAACGTCTTTGTCAGCTTCGACGCAATTGGGACAACAACACTCGTGGGCTGAGAGGACAGCACATCAACTGTCACGTCGTCGATAACCTCAATAAAGTCATTGCCTTCCACCGTTGGAATGAAGGTGGCCCAGGAGATGACGTCATTGTGATCTTAAATTTTGCTGATCGCACTTGGGATTCTTATCGTGTAGGGTTACCCGCTTCGGGGACTTGGTGGTGCCGTTTTTCTAGCGATTGGGCAGGCTACAGCAGCGATTTTGGTAACGTAGGGGGACATCCCGTCAGTGCTGAAGCAGTGCCAAAGGATAATATGCCTCATAGTGCTGGTTTTGCGATCGGTCCCTATAGTGCTCTGATTTTTTCTCAGTAAGCATTGAGGTGGAAAATCTGCTTAAAACTCCCACGCCTTTTAGGGGGGAGTTTTAAGCACCATCAGTTGATGCATTAATTGCAGAAAAGATTGATGAGTAATCTGCTTCAGAAAATGACATTTTCATTGCCATATCTATGATGTCGCGTACACCCTCGATGCTACTGAGATTTAAACTAGTAGATCTTGCCTCTGAGATGAACAAATCTATGTCTTTCATCAAGTGTTTTGTCGGAAAATTCGCATTATCATAATTGTTCTCAAGCATCCGTTGCAATTTTTTGTCAAAGGTGGGTGCGTAAAGAGCACTCTGGCGCAAAACGTACATAAACAAATCCACATTGATACCTTGATGCTGGGCAAAACCAACACTCAGGGCAAAAGCTGTTGTCAGGGAAGCAATGAGTTGATTTAACGCCAGTTTCAGCGCCGACGCAGATCCTACAGGACCTACAAGTAAAGGTTCTGGACCAAAATGTTTGAATAACTCCAGGTGGCGTTGATATTGTTCTTGGTGTGCGCCTACCATCACAATTAGTTTGCCATCTTTGACCTCTGGAATGCTACCCAAAACAGGTGCTTCTAAATACTCACCACCAGCAGCAACAACTGCATCTCTGATTTCTTTACTTTCTGTGGGAGTAATTGTCCCCATTTGAATAATGCTATGTCCGGGAACAGTTTGCCAAGACCTATCCGAAAGCAAAACACTGTATATAGCTCCAGCATTACTCAGCATAAGAATGCTACAATCAGCAGCATTAATTGCTTGGTAGGGGCGTTTTACCACTTGAGCACCAGCTGCTTTGAGTGGTTCTAACTTTTCTGGGGTGCGGTTGTAAGCAATAACCTCTATATTCGCCTCTAACAACCTTTGAGCCATCGGTAGTCCCATCAATCCAGTCCCCAGAAATGCTACCTTCATTTTTTACCTTCCTTGATAAGCGATCGCTTTTTCTCATCATTCGTTTTCAGAATTATTTCTTGCAAAAATCCGATTTGGTGGGTATTTACAACCACACAGAATTTATTTAATTTCTAAAAATGACTTTTGCAAGACGTCTATTCTTTAGAAAGTGGGGAATTGGCTTGAGTGAAGCAGTCACTAAAACAAGACTTGTCTGGCTTGTTGGCTTTCTCACTCCCTCCCTCAAGAGTGTCCCCGCTTTCTCCATCAGCCACCTGCTGCAAAAGTCACCATAATCATCACTGAGAGTAAAAGACCTGGACTCAGTAGCAACACTAACATCAAAAGATCATGAGAACTCATAATTATTACTCTCCAAAAGATATAATTGCGAATGTAATCACTGCTATAGTAGACCAACAATCACCAACGCACTGTTAATAGAGCTTAATTTTTCATGATATTTGCATTTGCTCTGGCACACTCAGTCCTTTTAATGGTTGTGTAGCTTCTTGTTTGGTTAGTCCTTTGGCTTGAACCAGGACACCAAATCCACCAATACCCAAAGGATCTAAAAGCTGATGCAGGACATCCCGACGGTGCAGCAACTGCGAGATGGGTTGCTCTGTGTAAGAGAGGGCAGCAATTCGTTCTCCCAAGCCCAAAGCCATCAAAAACAACGCTTGCTTGGTAAAACCAACTTTATCTAATCCGCAGCGATCGCCCCATCGTTCTAAAGTGGTAAAATCAACATGAGTTGTAATGTCCTGTGTCCCAATATTAATATATGGGTCATTATGGCGTTGATGATTGTAGTAACACTGTAACGTACCTTGCGATCGCATAGGATTATAATAACGACTGGCAGGGTAACCATAATCAATCGTCAACAGATATCCACGCTGCAAACGCTCTGCCACTAAACTCAACCAATCCAATGCAGCTAAGTTAACCTCACTACGATAACCATCAGCGTAAGAACTGATATTTATTCCTACAAGCTCAAAATATTCCTCAAGTTTAACTGTCGAAGGCGTATCTGCGACTTCTACAAATGATGCTACAGGAATAGAAGTAGATACGGGAATTTTTGAGTGTTCCCTGTTCCCTGCTCCCTGCTCCCTGCTCCCTGCTCCCTGCTCCCTATTCCCTGTTCCCTCTTCCTGCGTTGTGACAAAAATCTCCTGCAATCGTCCTTCTTGCAAAACAAATTGATGCACAGGTAAAGCATCCACCAACTCATTAGAAAAAAAGCAGCCAGTGACAGAGTGAGTTGGAATCTCCTCCAAATTGAACCAGCGTACAGAAAATTCTCGCAGCTGTTGCTGTTGTTCTTCCCTTAAAACTGAAGATTTTTCAACAATCACATAATCCAGAGCATTGAAAAAATCAGGATACTGCTGCTTAATATACTTAAGAAGATCTAAAGCCAACAGTCCTTGACCTGCTCCCATTTCTACCAAAGAAAATGGCACAGGTTGTCCTAAAATTTCCCACATTTGGAAAAATTGTACCGCCAGTAACTCACCAAAGTCAGCACCAAGGTGAACAGAAGTAAAAAAATCACCTTCCTTTCCCAGCTTCAGCGCCTTTGTGGAATAGTAACCAGTTTGCGGATGATATAACACCATGTCCATATACTCAGCGAAAGTGATTCGCTTTTGGGGACTTGTCGTGATCCGGTGTGCGATCGCTTTACATAGTTCTTGATTGGAAGGCATAAAGATTTCTAAAAGAACGCTTAACAGGGAACAGTGAACAGTAAACAGTGAACAGGGAACAATTAATAACTGGTAACTGGTAACTGGTAACGTATTTAGGACTTACGCAAAAACCCTTTTAAACCCTCTTAACTTTGTGTTCTTTGCGTCCTACCCTGCGGGAAGCCCTATGGCTAACGCCACGCCTTACGGCTATCGGGTTCGCAGTCGCCTACGGAGGGAAACCCTCCTGCAGCGCTGTCTCACCGCTCCGCGTCTATGCGGTTTATTTTTTCATTATTTTGCGTAAGTAGTCCTAGTACTGTAAACCCAAATACATACAGATAAACGCCGAGAGAACAGAAAAATATCTGCCTCCATCGGCGTTCATCTGCGGTTCAAAAGTTCAAGTTTTCCTTATCTATCTACAGAACCCATAATGATGTCAATACTACCGAGAATGACGACAACATCCGCCAGTTTCACGCCTTTTAGTAGATGAGGCAGAATTTGCAGATTGTTGAAATCTGCTGCGCGAATCTTCCACCGCCAAGGAAAGACGTTATCATCACCAATCAGATAAATTCCCACTTCACCTTTACCGCTTTCGATGCGAGAGTAAATTTCACCTTTAGGAATTTTGAAGGTGGGGGAAATCTTCTTGCTGATGTATTGGTAATCAAAGGCATCCCACTCAGATTTTTTGCCTGCTGCTAAGCGCTTAGCTTCCAGGTTTTCGTAGGGACCACCGGGAAGTCCTTTGATGGCTTGTCTAAGAATTTTGACAGATTCGCGCATTTCCCGCATCCGTACGACATAACGGGCAAAGCAGTCACCAGCAGTTTCCCACTGGACGTCCCAGTCGAAATCATCGTAACATTCGTAGTGATCAACTTTGCGTAAGTCCCACTTCACACCAGAAGCACGCAACATTGGACCAGAAAGTCCCCAGTTAATTGCTTCTTCACGGGTGATAGTGCCAATACCTTCAACACGACGCCGGAAGATGGGGTTATCAGTCACTAAGCGCTCGTACTCATCTATTTTAGGCACGAAGTAGTCGCAGAAGTCGAGGCACTTGTCAACCCAACCGTAGGGTAAGTCCACCGCCACGCCACCAATGCGGAAGTAGTTGTTGTTAACCATCCGGTAACCTGTGGCGGCTTCCCACAGATCATAAATCAGTTCCCGTTCCCGGAATTGGTAGAAGAAGGGAGTTTGAGCGCCGACGTCAGCTAGGAACGGACCAAACCACAGTAAGTGGTTAGCGATGCGGTTCAACTCCAGCATGATGACGCGGATGTAGCTGGCGCGTTTGGGGATGGGAATGTTTGCTAGTTTTTCTGGGGCGTTCACAGTCACGGCTTCGTTGAACATCCCCGCTGCGTAGTCCCACCGACTCACGTAGGGGACATACATAATGTTGGTGCGGTTTTCCGCAATCTTTTCCATTCCCCGGTGCAAGTAGCCGAGTACTGGTTCACAATCAATAACATCCTCACCATCCAGAGTTACAATCAGTCTCAGCACCCCGTGCATTGAGGGATGGTGGGGACCCATGTTCAGCACCATGGGTTCAGTGCGGGTTTCTAATCTTGCCATAAAAAGAGTGTTCTCCGGTTTGGGAAAATTTTATAATGGAACCGCGTAGCAGCAAAGAACGCGAAGTAAGCAGTAAGTTGGAGAGAGGTTGGCAGTTGAGCGTTTTCGTTTGATGTTTCGTTTTGTTGCACTTGTTCAACTATTATTATATGAAGCGTGAGATAGAGAGAATGGAGGTACAAGATTTTTTTCATGTGCCTGTTTTGAGTGGCCAGGTAATTGAGGGTTTGGCTGTCCGTCCCGATGGGCATTATTTGGATGCAACGGTAGGCGGTGGCGGTCACAGTCGCCTGATTTTAGAAGCTGCACCCGATGTGCGAGTAACGGCTATTGACCAGGATGAGGACGCTTTGGCTGCGGCGCAAAAGATATTAGGGGCGTTTGGTGAACGTGTAAAATTTATTCATAGCAATTTTGCGGCGTACGATTTTCCACTGAGCAAGTATACCGGAATCATTGCTGATTTGGGCGTTAGTTCTCATCATCTGGATACATCTGAACGGGGTTTTAGTTTTCGCGCCCCAGCAAATTTGGATATGCGGATGAACAGGCGACAATCTCTGACAGCGGCTGATGTGATTAATGATTGGGATGAAGCTGAACTGGCAAATATTTTCTTTCAATACGGTGAAGAAAGGTTGTCACGGCGCATAGCCAGACGGATTGTTCAACAACGTCCATTTCACATGACAACAGAATTGGCAGAGGCGATCGCCTCTTGTGTTCCCCCAAAATACCGCTACGGCAGAATTCACCCAGCTACCCGCGTTTTTCAAGCCTTGCGAATAGTCGTCAATAACGAGTTAAAATCCCTGGAAACTTTTTTGAGCAAAGCACCACAAGCCCTTGTACCAGGTGGCAAAATTGCAGTTATTAGTTTTCACAGTTTAGAAGACCGTATTGTCAAGCATAGTTTTAAAGATTCGCCCTTCTTGCAGGTTTTGACGAAAAAACCCATAGAAGCACAAGAAGAAGAAATTGTCAATAATCCCCGCGCTCGTTCTGCAAAGTTGAGGATAGCCGAGAGGGTTGAGGAACAGTGAACAGTGAACAGTCAATAGAGGAAGCGATTTAACTGATAACTGATAACTGATAACTAATGACTAACGACTAACATTGCGTGGTAATTGTATACGGAAAGTGGAACCTTGGTTAATGGTGCTTTCAACTGTGATTCTACCATTCATGAGGCGAACCAATTTATCAGCGATCGCCAGTCCCAAACCAATACCTCCGTACTTGCGTGTGGTAGACTTATCAACTTGCCAAAATTCTTGAAAAATGTGTGCTAGTTCCGATTCGGGGATGCCAATGCCCGTATCCTTAACCATTAACACGACTTGGTGTTGATTTCGTTGCTGTACTTCCACAAACACGCCGCCTGTATCTGTGAATTTAATGGCGTTGGAAATCAGATTAACCAATATTTGGCGTAGACGAACGCTATCGTTGATAACTATAGGATTTTCAATATTTGCGTGCAAAACTAAGCTGAGATTTTTTTGTTCAGCAAGACAACGTAGTTCCTCTGTGCTTGCTCTCACCAGCTCTACTAAGTTAAATTCTTCTGGATTAAGTTCTAGTTTATCTCTCTCCAATTTGGAGAAGTCAAGCATATTCTCAATCAGTGCTAGTAGATGTTTGCCACTTTTAATAATCCGTTCGATCATGTCTCTTAATTCGACGGGGAACAGATTATAGTAGCGCTGTAACAGCAGTTGGGAAAACCCCAAAATTGAATTCAAAGGTGTACGCAGTTCGTGGGAGAGAACTGACATCATTTGAGTTTTTATGTGTGCAACTTCTTGTAACTCTAAATTCTCTTTCTGAATTAACCGCAGTTTTTCCTCTGCTTGCTTGCGGGAGGTGATATCACGCACAAGCCAACGCAAGCCTTGAAATTTGTCTTGGGGAGCGAACACAGGAGTGACACTCAGGCTAGCATCAAATATATTACCTTGTCTCGCCTGCAAGCGGATTTCCCACTCTTGCATTCGCCCCATATCAGATAACCCTGAGAATTGATTACGAAAGGCGCGACGTTCTTCCTGCGGAACAAAGTTGACCAGCGCTTTGCCTATCAAAAAACTTTTCGAGATGTTGAGCAGTTGAGTAGCCGCCTGGTTGGCTTGCAAAATTTTCCCGTCGGTATTTGTGACCAAGTAACCATCCGGTGCAAAATCAAATAATTCCTGGTAGCGTTGACGTTCTTTTTCTATCTGTTGGTTAGCAATATTCAATTGCTCATTCTGTTGATGCAATTCTTCCTGAGCCACATACAATTCTTCCAAGGCGGTATTAAGTTGCTCGATAGCTTCCAAGAGTGCATTTTGCTGGGGCATAGGTGATTCACTAGCACGAGATTCTAAGAATTGGCTGCGCTGGCGTACTTCCTCTATTCGCTGACTAAACTTGTCCAGATTCACGGCGCACCTCTTCTAATCTCCTCTACCAACCAAGATACATATCGTGCTTAGATCTAAAATCTATCTGACAGGTTATTCTTCAAACGCCAATGAATGATAAAAGTTGACTATTCTACTTGCGGGCGCTCTTCCATTAGGATAATAAGTCCTTGGATATCAGAGGCGTTACCCAACAGCGGGTTGCAAATCACCTGACACTGAATCGCTCTACCCCGGCGGTTTATAGCATCTAGCAACACTTCATGGTGTTCTGACTCTCCAATCAGAATTGTTCGCATCGGTTGTCTGAGTGGCTCCAACGGCAAATTAATGTCCAAACTCATAAAGTGCTTGGAAAAAACTTCATCAAATCGCAAACCCCACAAATCTTCTGCTTTGCGGTTCCACATTAGGACATGCAAGTCGCGACTTAGAACAACCACGCCAACACGTAAACTAGTCAGGATAGATTCTAAAAAACCGTTGACTCTGTTGAGTTCTTGGCTACGTTGGCGCAATTCTTCGTTGATAGTCTGCAATTCTTCGTTGGTAGATTGCAGTTCTTCGTTCATAGTTTCTAATTCTTCGTTGGTGGATTGTAGTTCTTCGTTTGTGGTTTCCAGCTCCTCTACTGTCGATTGAAGTTCTTCGTTGGTAGTCTCTAATTCTTCGTTGGTGGATTGGAGTTCTTCATAAGCTGTTTCTAATTCTTGATTGGCGTTTACGAGTTCCTGTTGCAGATTTTTAAATCGAGTTACATCTATGAAGACAATCTTTGTACCCAAGATTTCGTCGGTGTTGTCACCTATTAAGGGGATTATCTGTACGTCGAGAGATTTTATTTCGCGGTCTGTAGTGGACCACTCAATATCTTTTAAGATGATGGGGCGACGAGTGGAGCGAACATGGTCAATGCGCGATCGCAATTCCACAGGTCGATAAGAAAGCTCTAAATCTTGCAACGGACGACCCAAATCTCTAGGATTGAGATTAAACAAATTACGAGTTTCAGCATTAGCCAATATAACAATACTGTTGAGATCCACTACTAATTGAGCGACCGGATCAATCTCAAAAGCTGCTTCATGAAGGCGGATTTGGTCAACAATTTCTGGCACCGCTTGCTGTCTAGAAGAATTAGCCATACTTAACAGCATATCTCGAAGATTGCCGTTAGGAACTTTGGTAAATACCCGTCGCCGTAAATCTATAGGGGTAAACGAGTGATTGCGAGTAAACAACATTTCTGCTTTCCCCAAAAACAAAAAACCATTATCATTCAGAGCAAAGTGAAAGCGATCAAGAATTTTTGCTTGGGTTTCGGTATTAAAATACATCAAAGTATTACGGCACACCAGTAGGTCAATCTTGGAGATGGGTGCATCTTGTACCAAGTCATGGCGACCAAATATAACACCGCGACGCAATTCTTTTTGAACTATGTAGCGACCGTTAACTCGCTCAAAGTATTTTT
The DNA here is from genome assembly GCF_963888615.1 of Brasilonema octagenarum UFV-OR1. Classification (NCBI taxonomy): domain Bacteria; kingdom Bacillati; phylum Cyanobacteriota; class Cyanophyceae; order Nostocales; family Scytonemataceae; genus Brasilonema; species Brasilonema octagenarum. The sequence goes on from NZ_CAWPKW010000300.1 coordinate 17,002, forward strand.
GCTGTAGATTTGCGGGAACGCTTTCAATATCTTTTGGACTGTAACTTGCTTGGCGAGCGAGATTAAGAGCTTCCACGTCTACATCCGTGGCAAACACTTTCACCCGTGTTGTGTACTGTTCCATACCCATTGCTTCAGCAAGCAAAATCGCTATGCTGTAGGTTTCTTCCCCAGAAGCGCATCCCGCACTCCATACTCGGATTGGTTTGCTCAAATGTTTGTTAGCAAGTATTGCAGGAATAATTTCACTTGCGATGTACTCCCAAGCTTGTCCCTCACGGAAGAAAGCTGTGACGTTGATTAAGATTGTGTTGAATAGCTCAACAAACTCGTCTGGGTGTACCTCTAAATAGTCTAAATAATCAGTATAATTTTCAATACTAATTGTTTGCATGCGTCTCTGAATTCGACGGCTTAAGCTGGTGCGCTTATAACCGCTAAAATCGAACCCACGATTGCGTTTGATATATTCTAATAAATCTTCTAGTTCCGGATTTGTTTCTTGGTTACTCATATTTTTTATACTTTATCAAGGCACTTGCGTTTGTGCTTGTTGTCAAACTACAGCCTCTCAGGGATAATTAGGTTCAACAAGAGGTATTGCTCCTAAGCAGTTATTCTTAACCAATATGTGGAAAAAATCTCCAAACAGATTGGTATTTTAATATTTTTTGCTTATTAGAAACGAAAAATAATAAATTTTTTGTTGGCTTGTCTGGTTCCTTGTCTCTGGCAAGGAATGCAGCAATGGAGGCTCTGCCTCCTGACCTACTACTAGAAACACACGTAGTAGGGGAGCCAGTACTGCAGAGAGAAGTGCCTTGCGCGGGTTCCCCGCGTTGTGGCAACTTCGGAGAGGGTTTCCCTCCGTAGGTATCTGGCGTTGGGCACTGCTAGTCAGATCCTGCCCAGTATATGAGAGTTTTAGTGGCAGTGCCCACCCTACACCTACAGCTACTGCTACACCTACTGCGGGTAACATCCCTGGTGAGACTAACAGCATCATAGATTACAATCCTCAATCGCCACCAAGCAAGCGCTCAAACTCTTGTTTGACTTTTGCATAACATTCACACGAAGCCGCTTCTAAGGCAGTTCGGTCAAGAATTCTCATTTGCCCACGTCTGTAGCTAATCATCCCAGCTTTCTGAAAAATGCTTGCGACCTCACTTACACTAGCACGACGAACCCCCAGCATTTGAGCAAGAAACTCCTGAGTGAGTAAGAACTCGTCAGATTGTACTCGATCGCGAGTCATTAAAAGCCAACGACAGAATCGTTTTTCGATAGAGTGCAAGCAGTTGCAAGCAGCTGATTGAGCAATCTGGTTAAATAATGTTTGTGTATAGCGTTGTAATATCTTGTAAAGCGGACTACCTGGAGTCACAAAAGTTTTGAACTCCTGTGCCTTCATTCGCATCGACTCACCAGGAACTTGTGAAAAAGCTTGCCCAGGAATTTGATCTGCTCCCAGGAATACAGGCACACCTATCATTCCTTCGTTACCCACTGTAGCGATTTCGGCTGTCGCGCCGTCCTCCATAATAGTAACTAAAGAGACAATACCATTCTTCGGGAAATAGACGTACTCAATCGGTTCGTTCATCTCGTAAAGAATTTGCTTCAAAGGCAAAAAGATGATCTCCATGTGGGGGAGGAGACGTTCGTATTCTTCTGTTGGCAAGATAGTCAGAAGCCGATTTTCATTTCGATTACAAAAACTTGGTGACACGGATATAACTAGTCTTATTGAACTAGTCGTAAATTAACTATACAGTTAGCTGCATTGTCAATGATTTTTAGCTTGACAAAAAATTATCGCTATGAATCCATTATTACGCCATTTTGATATTAGTTATGTACGGTAGCGGATAGACAAATAACAAGTAAATAGGTAGATTCTGAGTTTGTAGTATGTAGCTAATTGTTTGAAATGCGTGTAGCTAGAAACACAATAAGCAAAGCGGAAGTAGATGCATATATCCCTAGAAGTAACTTAAACATGACCCAGAGTTGTGTTTTGATTGCCGATGTCACCTCAAAACCTGCCAGCCATAGCAGCATCATCCCAAAAATCGTAGTGATAATGACTCAAAACGCTGTCATCAGATCAAAGAGTGCTGCTATCACAAGCACAGCAAGGGAAGTTAGAGCCAAAAGCGTTCTGTTTAGAACTAACAGCGCAGCCGCAAGGGCAAAGAGGTTGAGCTTATCGCTCAACGTGCAACCTTTTTAACATAGCTATGAAAAGCGATGACAGTCAGGGGGCTTGGCAGAGGTAAGTGTTATCGTGTTAAAAAGTTTTGATAATCAATATCCTGAGAACGATATAAACGTTAAGACACTCAATAATTTGCGGATTCTTGTCGTAGATGATAATGCTGATACCCTTTTTTTAATTACCGTTATTCTTGAAGATTACGGCGCTAAAGTCATGACGGCTACATCAGCAAGCGAAGCTTTTGAGGTCATCAGGGATTTTGAACTAGACTTTTTAATTATCGATATCGTTATGCCGCAAGAAGACGGTTATTCATTAATTGGTAAAATCAGAACGCTGGAAAATACACAAAAAAAAGCAATACCTGCAATAGCGCTAACAGCTGTAGATACAGATGAAGCACGCCAACTTGCTTTCAAGTCAGGATTTCAAAATTATCTGACTAAGCCTTTTGACAATAGAGAGTTAGTCATAGAAATAGCAAATTTTTTAGTCAATTGCAATTAAATATAGTACTAATGGGGGAGAAAAGTAAAACCATTTTGTTAGTCGAAGATAACCCTGATGTAGGGTTTCTCATTCAGTCTTTATTTCATGCTGCTAATTTGCCAGTTTCTTTTCAAGTTATCAAGAATGGACAAGAAGCTGTGGATTACTTGTCGGGTAAAGAACCTTATCTTAACAGAGAGAATTACCCACTACCAGTAATCATATTGACAAATATAAATATGCCCCATATGTCAGGTTTTGAGTTACTTGCATGGGTCAAGCAGCATCCTCAACTGAAGAATTTACCAGTTGTGCTAATGAGCACCTATGACGATCCAAAGCATTTGATTCAAGCTGCCAGCTTAGGCGCTTACTCGTACTTCATTCAAACATCATCTTTTGATGGCTTGGTAGACATAGCGGCAAAATTCGTATCGTAGCGTTGGCTTTGCTATGCATGAATTGGTGTCTATTTAACGTTTAAACCTTTGAACTCACCTTGATTTGACCCCTCCCCCAAGTTCGGGCTACGGTGTACACACATCTCACTCAAAACCTCACCCTGCCCTGTCGGGCATCCCTCTCCTTGCTAAGGAGAGGGAAAGATTTTAGCTACGCTAAAAGCGAGGGTGAGGTTTGGACTGTATGACAACGAAGTAGAAGAGCTATATTCCTAAACATTTACGAGATATTAGTTGGTTCTTCATCTGGTGGAACATCAGTGTTGTTCCCCTGTGCTGGTGTAGGGTTACCCTTGAGCAGGACATCCCGAATAACCCCAGCACGTTTTTGAGAATCCTTCACTTGCTCTTCCAGTCGTTGTGCTGATAAAGTTTGGTTGCGATCGCGCATCCGTTTCGCCATCCGAGTTGATAAAGATGCTTTCTCTTCCAATGCCCTGAGGGCAAACCACAACGCATCTTCCAAAGCATCAGATTGCTTTGCCAGCAGAGTTTCTGCTGAATAAGCATGACCCGTACGGCATCGAAACCGCAATAACTTTCCGTCTGAAAGATCCCACAAAGTACCACCACAGTCTGGACAGCCAAAAGTAGAAGGTTTGCCTGGTCTTTCTTCGTTATTAAGTACGTTCATATCCAACTCCACCAAGCCAGATTCAAATTCAATCTCCTCAGGCACAGGATCTTCTTCGCCTTCCACGGGCGTGTTAGCTAGATTTACCAAGATATCTGCAATATCCGACAGAGGTAGGATATAGTCAATATCATCTACGTTCTCGATGGCGCTGCGCGGCATCCCAGGATACATTGCATCTTCGGGGTTTTGAACAACTGCAACACCATTGCGCATTTTCACTGCCCTAACTCCTGCCGTACCGTCGTCAAGAACACCCGTTAGCACCACAGCAACCACTCGTCGCCCATAAGCTCGCGCTGCAGTGCGAAACAGTGGGTCAATAGCTGGACGATGACCGTTTTCTGTTGCTCCGCGTGTCAAGTGTATATATCCTGGTTTTACCAGTAGGTGATAGTTTGGCGGGGCAACATAAATTCTTCTCAATTCAATGACTTCGCCATCTTTTGCATGAGATGCTGGCAATTTTCCAGCACGGCTAAGGATGCGTGGCATAACACTTGTACCGTGGCTTGGTACATGAAGCACAATCATCACAGCAGCATTCAGGTCTGGCGGTAAATTCTTGACTAAGTAAGAAAGTGCTTCAACTCCGCCTGCCGATGCTCCGACAACGATGAGATCGTGTCCGGGCATTTTTGTTATTCCTCCTAATTGCAGCGGAGCTAGGCATATCGCACTGCTTACATCACGCTAACAGAATCAGCTAACAGATTTACTTAATTTTGAGGCGATTTATCAAATTGTAATTTTTTCGTTTCAAAAACAGAGCTTGAGCCTTAACAAAATTAGTCTGAGCTTTAGTATATCTAGCTTTAGCCTCAGCATGCATAATAGCTAAAGCACGCTTTTTCTTTGTTTTTTCTTCATCAAAGTCATTTTCCTCCTCATCGCTTTGAAAACTCACAACAAGAGCTACTTGTTTATCTGACTCTGTGACCAAAATATTAAATAAAGGCTTTTCATCATTATCTATTTCTCTGGCTAGTTCCAGTAGAGCATCAGCTAAGACTATCGGCACTCTGATAGCACGGGTTCTACCAAGCTTCCATGAAGGGGCTGGACCTCGCTTGCCACGTTGGGGAGTATCTAACATAAGTTACTTGTACAAATATTATATTTACAATCATAAACTTGTACAAGTTTTGGAAACCTGTACAAATTTAGTGTAAACTAATGGATAATCAAAATAAAAAACAACCTATCTACTGCTGTATATACAAGTGCTAAATGTGTGATTTTCTCTAGGACTTAGGCACTATACAAATTGATGATCATGTGTAAAAGGCAATTCTGTCGTTTTAGGCTGTTGAGGACAACTCAACAACAAGTAGCGATATCGCTTACAGAACATGAAACCATCAAACTTCCAGATGAAAATTTCTACCGCATATGTGATTGTTTATAGAAATTTTTTAATATAAACCATTTGAACAGTTAAATTCATTTAATATTTATTTTTTATGGTGTTTCCCACTGCTCAGCGAATTTTGATTGTGGATGATGTTCCTAACAATATATTTTTGCTTCAAACATTTTTAGAAGCAGAGGGATTTAATGTTGATACTGCTTTGAATGGTCTTTTAGCCTTAACTAAGATTCAAGCATCACCACCTGATTTAGTCCTGTTAGATTTGATGATGCCAGGAATGAATGGTTTTGAAGTAACCAAAAGTATCCGTCAAAATGATCAACTCCGCTTCCTTCCGATTTTACTAATAACAGCTGGTAATGACACTGATGGAGCAGAAGGATTAAAAATAGGGGCAAATGACTTTATGCGTAAACCTATCAAATTTGACATATTAATGGCAAAAATATTAAAGATTTTGAACTGAAGTACAGATATTTTTGAAAATAGATATAAAAAAACTGTCAGCGTGAGAATTTATAAAGAAATCGAAATCTGACAGCTATTTTCAGTACATTGAACCACAGATTTTCGTAGGGGAACGGCAAGATCAGCCTCTACCCCCTGGTTTATTTACTTGAAAACCGCGCTTCAGCAAAATTGGATTTCATTTGGATGAAAATGTGAGTCTAGATCGAGCGCTTATTATTCAAGGTTCTTGACTCTTACTTTGAAGTAATTGGACGCTCACCATCAATGTCCTGGGTGTCTATTATGTCAAAATCACTTTTAGCAACGGGACGTTCGCCGTCTATGTTGACGGTATGCCCAACGTTCATATCACCTGGATCAATTGGACGCTTGCCATCTACAGCAAGCATGTCATGATTCTTAAAAGCACTCTTGCCAATTGGACGGTTACCATCTACATTTAAGGTTCTAGAAATCTCAAAATTACCCTTGGCGAGAGGACGTTCACCATCTATGTTGAGAGTACCCTGAACTTGCATGTTATTTGGGTCGATTGGACGGTGACCATCTACATCAAGTGTTTTAGAAATTTGTTTGGGTTCGTTAGATGATGGCTTAGCACCTGGAGTACTATCAGCTTTGTCTATATTATCCATACTTCGGCTTATTCTTCCTTATTATGGTTGTTTGCGCTCAAATAGCATAATCCCAAGAGTTATTATCCACAATTTGGAGTACTTGTGGGCTATGCAAAAATGGCTTTATTATTCACTTTAATTAACATACTTAAACACAGGCAAAAAATCATCTGCCACAACATAGAATCTACCTCTGACTTGAGAGGGATTTGTCAGTTGAGTGCGGCAGACAAAACCCTCTGGGATCATAAGGTATGTTATCAACGCGCCTCTTACAACGCCCTAGTTTGCCGTTGTCGCACCCGTTCAGCACTTCCAGTAGGAATTGAGGCGATGAGTTTTTGGGTGTATTCCTCTTTGGGTTCGCGGTAAATACTCTCTGCTGTCCCTTGTTCGACGATTTCACCGCGATTCATTACCAAGATGCGATCGCTCATAAATTTCACCACACTCAAGTCGTGAGAAATGAAGATATAAGTCAACCCAAACTCAGCTTGCAATTCTTTGAGCAGATTTAGCACTTGTGCTTGCACAGATACATCCAGCGCTGAAACCGATTCATCACAGATAATAAACTTAGGATTTAATGCCAAAGAACGGGCAATACAAACCCGCTGACGTTGACCACCAGAAAACTGATGCGGATAGCGGTTCATCGCGTCTGCACTCAAACCCACGCGTTCTAAGAGGTAAGCGACACGTTCTCGCCTTTGTTGCTTTGTGTTACCAATCGAGTGAATCACCAAAGGTTCCATAATTGCTTCCCCAACCTTGAAGCGTGGATCGAGGGAACTAAAGGGGTTTTGGAAGACAATCTGCATTTCTCGTCGCAACTTCTGTAACGTTTTGCCTTTGAGGGTTATGATATCTTGCCCTTCAAAAATAATTTGACCGCTCATTGGTTCAATTAATCGCAGCAAGGTTCTGCCAAGGGTGGTTTTACCGCAACCAGATTCTCCCACCAATCCCAGCGTTTCTCCCTTTTTGACATCAAAGGAAACGCTATTGACTGCCATAAAATAGCGTTTTGTGCCACCAAACGCCCCCCGTATTGGGAAACCAACCTTCAAATCACGGACTTCCAAAAGAGATTGCTGGTGTTCTAAGCTTTGCAACCTTTGATTTATCTCTTCAGTTGTCACTTCCACAGGTTGTTGAGGTTGTTTCTCTTCAATGATCAAATCTCCTGTTGGCGTTTCCTCCACATTCATGTAGTCGGAAACTGTCAGCAGTTTTTGGGGACGACGGTTAAGTGTTGGACGACAAGCTACTAAACCTTTCGTGTATGGATGCTGCGGATTTGAAAAAATTTGTGCCGCCGAATCGTATTCTACAATTTTGCCTCTGTACATCACGGCGACTTTATCAGCGATTTCTGAAATGAGTCCTAAGTCGTGGGTGATGAAAATTAATGCCATTTGACGGCGCTGCTGCAATTCTCGCAACAGCTCAAGGATCGTTGCTTGTACCGTCACATCCAATGCTGTGGTTGGTTCATCTGCAATCAGCAGCAGTGGGTTGCAAGAAATTGCCATTGCGATCATCACCCGTTGCAACTGTCCCCCAGAAAGTTGATGCGGATAACGTTCTAGGATAGCTTCTTTGTGCTGCTTCACCAACTGTGCTATTTTTTGCTCGTCTGGAGTTGATGAACCGAAGGAAGTTTGTTTCCAAGTTTCGATATACTGTTCCTTGAGGGCTTCATCGCTAGGAAGGAGTTTGACCTCTTGCAAACCGGCGATCGCCATTCGTCGTGCTTCAGATGCCGAAACACTCTGGTGTCGCAAAATAGCTTCCGTTATCTGAAACCCAATCGTGTAAACCGGATTGAGCGAACTCATCGGTTCTTGGAAAATCATGGCAATGTCGCCGCCTCTGTGGATCTGTATTTGCTCGCTAGGCAATTCCACTAAATTGATCGGTGCGCCATTCTCTTGAGGGTGAAACCAAATTTCACCGCCACTAATCCTACCAGGATTTTGAACCAACCCCATAACTGCCAGCGATGTGACTGATTTTCCGCTTCCCGACTCTCCGACTATTCCTAGAGTTTCTCCTCGATGTAATTCAAAAGATATCCCATCTACTGCTTTGACACCTTTACTCTCACCCGAAAACTCAACTTGTAAATTGCGAACGTCTAGGATAGTTTCTCTCATAAAAGTCAGGGGCTTAATTCTAGCTTATAAATTATTTGGATTTTAACAGCGACTTTGATTTTTTTTATTGATCGCAATCTTATGTGCGACGATATTTTTCCGATTTTGACAGCTTTGGTATTAAATTTGGCATTAAAAATTACAAAAAATAACTTAAGCTGTCGCAAATATAGCAGATTTCCATTGAGTGGCATATTGGAAAAACCCTAGGGGCACACCATTGCTGTACTCCTAGCCGTGGTGTACGTAACACAGAACAGGTATATACGATTCCTCCGCAGATTTTTGCGAAGCTTCGCTCTTCGTGTATGTTAAGCGTTCGGGTGTTCCCTGCTCCCTGCTCCCTGCTCCCTGCTCCCTGCTCCCTGTTCCCTATTCACAGAATTGAAGAATCAAAATCACAAGATTCTTCGTCACTGGAATTATTAACTCCCAACGTCAAATTCACCAGCTTTTTAGATCTGTCTATGCTATCTCAACCTGTGAAACTTCTTTTTTTGAGTGCTGTGAGTTTATCCTTTGTTCTAGGTCCTGCAGCAGCATTTGGGCAAGTTCGTCGTGGAGGTGGTGATATTGTTGTACCAACACAACCAGCAAGCGGTGGCTCAACAACAACTAGAACAAGAACAATAGAAACAGATGGATCTTCCAGTACAACCAGAACAAATACCTCATCACCTATAAGTAGCAGTAATCGATTTTTCTGTCAGTCTTACAATGGTCAGTACACCGTGATGTACCAGCCAGAAAGTCAACCAGGTCAATACTTCCCTTGGGCGAGTCCTAGGACTTTGGGTGGCGGCTGGGATTCACAACAGCGTTGCCAAGCAATTGCCGAACGCTTGGAAACATATCGCCCAGATGGCTTAGTGGAACTGAAGACAGCGATAGAGAACAGACAGAATATTCTCTGCGTCACCACAGAAGCTAATCCTTACTGTCGCATTGTGTTGACAGTACCCCCCGAAAAAGATCCTTATGTTGTCCGTAATAGCGTTTTCCAAAACTTAGCATCTGCTGATAGCGGACAGCAAACTTTTGGCGTTAACACTTATACAAGTGGTGGTAACGAACTCTCCAATTTGGGGCAAAATATTTTTGGTGGTAAAAAACCTTCTGTTTCTTCTAAAGACCCCATCAATCTCAAACCTTTTCTAGATCGTGCTGATCGCGGTACAGGAGAAAAACTCCGTAACGGTGTGTCGCTTAAGACTCAGCAGTCTCAACCTCAAACTGGTAATCGCCTAAATCCCAACAAATTCCGCTAAATTTAGTTTTTTCCTGTTTCCAGTATTTGGTTAATGTCGGATTATCCGGTGATTTCAGTAGTTTTTGTTACAAAAACACAATAAGCGTTCATTTGGTGAACGCTTATTGTGCGGATGGGATGTTGGACATAATTTTTGGTCTGGTTTTAAGTATCAATTCAAACCAAGTCGTTATTTGTTCATAACCACGAGACTTTCAGGGATTATCATTAACATCTTCTTTCCTGCCATCGGAACGCTTGTCGTTGGCAAGATTGGTCAGGGAATCATTCAACTCATTCTTTTCATTATTGGGATTCTTCTGAACTGAATTGTTATTGTTCCCATTGTCGGCATCCCCTTGACAATAGGAACTATGGGTTTGGGCGTTGGTGAGCGCAGCAACGCCAAAAATTAAAAAGCAACGTCACCAGGAATAACTGTTTTACCTATCACAATTGAGCATAAGATTTAGGAGTTAAGATTCCAATAAGCTGAAGTTAAAATTTGATGAATATTTTAAAAAAAATAAAACCCCCTACAGGGGGTAAGTCAGTATATTGAGTCAAGTGACAAACTGATCACCAATATTTAAAGCAGATACAGCAATAAGAAAAGGATAATCCAAATCACGTCAACGAAGTGCCAGTAGATTTCGGCGGCTTCTATACCAAAGTGATGTTCATTGCTGTAGTGACCTTTGCCGCGCGATCGCCACAATACCGCAAGAATTGCCACAACTCCCAGAGTCACGTGCAAACCGTGGAAGCCAGTCAATACATAAAATGCGCTGGCAAACAAGTTGGTCGTCAAGCCAAATTCTAAGTGGGTATATTCATATACTTGCCCCACCAAGAAAAGAATACCCATTGCAGCAGTAATCCCGAACCAGAGTTGCATTCCCCGGACATCATTCTTTTTGATGGCGGTATCAGCATTGTGGATAATAAAACTGCTAGCAATTAGATTGATAGTGTTGACTCCTGGTAACAATAGTTCTAACTCTGGGGTACCTTCTGGAGGCCACACAGGTACGGTAGAACGCATAGCCAGATATGCTCCGAACAACCCCATGAAAATCATGCCTTCAGCCACCAGGAACATAACCAGTCCAAAAAGGCGATGGTCTGGATGTTCTTCGTGATGAGCTTCTGCGGTAGCAGTGTGATGATGGTTAAGGGCTGTCTTTGCTGGGTCAATTGTTTGACTTTGCATGAATTTTCCGTTGAATTATGAATTACGAATTATGAATGATGAGTAAAAAAATTTTTTAGCATTCATCATTCATAATGTATCAGCGTTCTTCTTTCTCGGCAGTGATAGCGGGAGATGACTCGTCAGGTTCAGCGCGTAACACCGAGTTAGGACCGGCAGACAAGACTGGATCGGGATCAGACAGGGGTACACCCTTTCTGGTGTTCTCCAAACCATAATCGTATGGTCCAGTCGCTAAAACTGGTGGTTTATCAAAATTCTCGATCGCTGGTGGTGAGGTTGTCATCCACTCTAAAGTCAGTGCATCCCAGGGATTATTACCTGCTTTGGGTCCGTACATCCAACTCCAAATCGCATTGATGATGAAGGGGAATGTGGAAACCGCTAGTATATAGGCACCAATGGTACAAATTTCATTCAAAAACGTAAATTTGGGGTCGTACTGAGCAATACGACGGTTCATGCCCATCATCCCCAGCTTGTGCATGGGTAAGAAGGTCATGTTTAAACCGACGATTGTCAGGGCAAAATGAACCTTGCCCCAAAATTCGTTCAGCATCCGCCCTGTCATTTTGGGGAACCAGTGGTAGATTGCCGAATAAATGCCCAGAACGCTACCACCAAAGAGGACATAGTGCAAGTGTGCTACGACAAAATATGTGTCGTGAACGTGAATATCGAACGGTACAGCCGCTAACATCACGCCACTGATCCCACCAATCACGAAGGTGCCAACAAAACCTATGGCGAACAGCATCGCACTGTTGAGGCGAATTTTGCCACCCCACATTGTTGCCAACCAGCTGAAGATTTTGATCCCCGTGGGTACAGCGATGATCATGGTAGTGATCATGAAGAACATCCGCAGCCAACCAGGAACACCGCTGGTAAACATATGGTGTGCCCAGACGATGAGTCCTAGGAAGCTGATTGCCAAACTAGAGTAGGCGATCGCCTTATATCCAAAAATCGGCTTACGGGAATGAACCGGAATCACCTCAGAAATCGCCCCAAAGAAGGGCAAAATCATGATGTAAACCGCTGGGTGGGAGTAAAACCAGAACATATGCTGGTACACAACCGGATCGCCACCGCCAGTCGGATTAAAAAATGCCGTTCCTGCAAGTAAGTCAAAGGAGAGCAGAATCAAACCAGCTGCTAGCACCGGCGTAGAGACCAAAGTCAGCGCCGAGGTTGCTAACATTGCCCAGCAAAACAAAGGCAATTGAAAGAAACCCATGCCTGGAGTACGCATCTTAAGCATAGTTACCAGGAAATTAATTGCCCCCAGAATCGAAGACGTACCTAGCAATAGAACGCTTAAAATCCAGATACCTTCACCCACTTGACCTGTGACCAAGCTTAAGGGAGGGTAGGAAGTCCAACCTGCATCTGGTGCATCACCCACCACTAAACTGGCGATCAGCAACAAACCAGCAGGAGGAATCATCCAAAAGGCAACAGCATTCAGGCGTGGAAAAGCCATATCTTTTGCCCCAATCATCAAGGGGATCAGGAAGTTAGCAAATCCTGCGCCTGCGGGCACAATCCACAAGAAAATCATGATTGTGGCGTGCAGTGTAAACAAACTGTTGTACACTTCAGGGCTGACAAAATCCACGTCTGGAGTTCGCAATTCCGTACGAACCAAGTCAGCCAAAACGCCGCCAATACAGTAAAAAATGAACGTGGTGACCAGATATTGAATCGCAATTACCTTATGGTCAGTGTTGAAGGTAAAGTAGTCTCGCCAATGTCTGATCTCTGGTTCTTCAGCCAGAGCAGGGATATTGGCTTTTTCTTGTACCTGTGCTTGTGTCATAAAAATTTTAGAACTCAGGAGTCAGAAGTCAGGAGTCAGAACGAAGGTGTCAGTCGTCAGGAGTCAGTTGCGAATCACTCATGACTGATGACTAATAACTACTTGTGGAGTTGATGTAGCATTTCTGGATGAATTCCCATATGGCTGGTATGAGGAGCGAGAAATTCATCTGGGGTTAAATCCACAGGATTAACAGCAACTGCTTGCTTGAGTTCTTCAGCGCTAGCAACTTCCTGTTCTTGGATCCACTGTTCAAATTCTTCTGGCTTTTGAACAACAACTTGTGTCCTCATAGCACCGTGGTAAGGACCACAAAGTTCGGCACAGATGAGAGTATAATCACCTTCTTTGTTGGGTGTAAAACGAATCTCACTTTGCCGACCGGGGATCACATCTTGCTTCAAGCGAAACTCTGGTACCCAGAAGGCATGGATAACATCGTTGGCTGTCATATTCAATTGCACTTCGCGCCCGATGGGAACGTGCAGTTCTCCAGAAGTGACTTCAGTATCAGGGTAGGTAAAAATCCAGGCATACTGCAAACCGGTGACATTCACCACAAATGCGGGTGGTTTTCCTTCATTTTCAGGTGTCGGTCCAAGGGTAGGAGCAACACTTCCTACACCAGGGGCATTCCGCTTTTGGGGAATTTGGTCAGCATTGCGGACTGCTGCTGTCGCAGGGTCTTGCATTGCCTGATCAGATTTTTCTTGATTTTCGTTAGGTTCTGTGCTGGGGGGAGTATCGCTTAAAGTTGCGGCGATCGCAGCCCCAGGCATGTTCATGACTTGTGAGGTCATTGGGGCTTCATGGATAGCGTGGGGGCTAAAGCCGCCCATATCGTTGTAAACGTCGAAGCTGTAAACAGAAATACCGATAACGATAACAGTTGGAATTGCTGTCCAAAGGATTTCTAATGGTACGTTGCCATGTACTGGCGGACCATCTGCATTGTCACCTGCACGGCGACGGTATTTGATAGCAGAGTAAATTAAGATACCTTCTACGAGCACAAATATACCAGTGGAGACGGTCATCATTGCGTTGAACAAACCGTCTACTAACGGGGCTTCGTCAGAAGCTGCTGTTGGTAGTAGACCATGATTTTGACCGTACCAGAGACTGACTAGGGTCAGCCCGATGCCAATAAGTAATGTCCAGATGGAACTTGGGATTTTCACGGTTTTTTTGAGTTAACGGCTTTACTATATTCGACTGAGCAGTTCACTCACTTACTACACTAGTCCAGCCTAAAAGATAAGTTGGGGGAAGGCATGAAAATTTTATTAATTTTTAGGCTGATTTTTGGGATCTTGAACAAAATCTATTTTTTAGATGTGCCACAGGGTGGATGTGGATCAGGAAAAAAACTTTAGCATGGGTTAGCATCATTAAGAATGCCACACTAGGAAAAAATTCAGAACTCCTCCAGTAGACCTCTCCAAAAATCGATTTTTAGTGCAAGCCTCGTAAAGGTTTCATAGCCATTTTTGGAGAGGTCTAGTAGTAACTTAGAGAAATTTTTTGTGACCGAAACTAAGGGTGTAAGAGGTTAAGAAGAGATTATATTTTTGTGCAATGCCAGATACCAAGTAAACGAAACCCGTATTGAGTCAGGAGAAAAGCTGCTGCATTTATAATTCACACTGGTTTGTAAAACTGAGGACATTATTCATGGGAACAATGTGAATTCTGGTTCTGAGTTCTTCGCAATCCTCACAACTTAAAAATTCCCTAAAGCTTCGGGCAAAAAGTGGCTATGGTGATTCACAGTATAGGGAGAGCCAGTCTCGAACCTTAGTTGTACGCTAGGGTGGGAGATGGATCGGTACTGATAAATGTTTAGAACGTAGACAGAATCAAAAAGAGCGGCAAAAGGTGTCTTTAGATGAGCGAATTTGTCCTAGAACAACAAAACATAACCACTGCGCCGCCGCAGGCTCCACAAGAACGAATTCGTCGCTTGGTGTGGAGAATGTGTATAGCCACTTTGATTTTGATGGCAATAGGCAGTGCCACCCGTGTGATGAATGCTGGACTTGCTTGTCCTGATTGGCCTTTGTGTTACGGGGAACTGGTGCCAACCAAGCAAATGAATTTCCAGGTTTTTTTGGAGTGGTTTCACAGGTTAGATGCGGCATTAATTGGTGTCAGCGCGATCGCACTCGTTGGAATGTCCTGGTGGTCTCGTCGCTCTTTACCCAGATGGCTACCTTGGGCATCCACATTCGCGCTATTTTTAATAGTTTTCCAAGGAGTCTTGGGCGGACTCACGGTAACTGAACTTTTGCGGTTTGATATTGTAACCGCTCACTTAGGAACAGCGCTGTTATTTTTCATGACCTTACTAGTCATCGGCACTGCACTAACCCCTTACCAGCCAACCGGAAACGTAGGTAACTTGCCTTGGGTTGGTTTAACAGCAGCTATTTTGGTTTATCTACAAAGTTTACTAGGTGCTTTGGTCGGGTCTCGTTGGGCGCTACACCAATGCTTTGGCATATCCCAACTTTGTACTGTGATGTATAGTCATATCGCTGGCGTAGTGCCTCCAACAGTGGCAACATTGGCAGTGGTATTTCTTTCATGGCGGACACCAGCACTGCATCCTGCATTACGACGACTAGCAAATATCGCTGGTGGATTACTTATTGTACAACTCCTGATAGGAGTTGCCACTTTTCGGTTACATCTTCAAGTCGAGCCACTTACTGTCTCTCACCAAGCTGTAGGAGCAGCTTTGCTTGGTAGTTTAGTGGGTTTCACGGTTCTTGGACTGCGCGACTGGGTTCACAGCCGTGGGATCAACGCTAACAGCGTGATTATCAACGCAAATACCACAAGTGAACAGTGAACAGTGAGTCCAGTGCTGCAGGAGGGTTTCCCTCCGTAGGCATCTGGTGAGACAGCGCTGCAGGAGGGTCTCCCTCCGTAGGCGACTGCGTTCGCGTAGCGTCTCCGCAGGAGATACCCGAAGGGCGAACCCGAAGGGTCAACAGTGAACAGTTATCTAGGTTTGAAAAAAAGGAAATAGTGCCAAAATGATTGAGACTAATGTCTCTCGCCACCATCAAACATTTCTACAGGTTATTCAAAGCTACTACCAGCTTACAAAGCCTAGAATCATCCCTTTACTACTCATTACCACTGCTGGAAGTATGTGGATTGCAGCTAAGGGAGAAGTAGACCCATTGTTGTTACTCGTCACACTTACTGGTGGCACAATGGCCGCTGCAAGCGGCCAGACGATTAACTGTGTCTATGACCGAGATATCGATTATGAAATGGAGCGCACACGTCATCGCCCTCTGCCTTCAGGTAGAATACAGTCGCGCGATGCTCTGATTTTTGCAAGTGCTTTAGCGGTCATTTCTTTTACGTTGCTTTACGTATTTGCCAACTTACTAGCTGCACTGCTAGCAATGTCAGGTATTGTGTTT
Source organism: Brasilonema octagenarum UFV-OR1 (assembly GCF_963888615.1). NCBI lineage: Bacteria > Bacillati > Cyanobacteriota > Cyanophyceae > Nostocales > Scytonemataceae > Brasilonema > Brasilonema octagenarum. The sequence goes on from NZ_CAWPKW010000300.1 coordinate 33,150, forward strand.
TATGTCATAATTTATACGCATTTTCTCAAGCGACACAGCACTCAAAATATCGTTATTGGCGGAGCTGCAGGGGCAATTCCAGCATTAGTTGGTTGGGCTGCTGTCACTGGTACCTTAAGCTGGCCAGCATGGGTAGTATTTGCGATTGTCTTTTTGTGGACACCGCCTCATTTCTGGTCTCTTGCTTTGATGATTCGGGATGATTACGCAAAAGTTGGCGTACCAATGTTACCCGTAATTGCAGGAACTACGCCGACGGTGCGGCAGATTTGGTTATACACCCTAGTTACAGTAGCAGCAACATTTTCATTGATTTACCCTTTGCACGTCAGTGGAGTAATCTACGGAGTCCTTGCTGTCAGCTTAGGGGCAGTTTTTATTTACAAAGCTTGGCAACTACTGCACAATCCAGAAGACCGCAATTTTGCTAAAGGATTATTTCTGTATTCCATCTCATACATGATGTTGTTGTGTGTAGGCATGGTTGTTGATAGCCTTCCCTTCACTCATCATGTGCTTAACGTTGTGGTAGATAAGGCGCATTCGTTGATGGGATAGAACTTAGCTGTAGTGGAAATTTATGCGATACGCCTCTGGCGTCTGCCCTGAGTCCTTACGGACACGCTGCGCTAACGGGCAATCGCTTCTGTAGAGGCGATCGCCTCATCTATTTTTGCAAGTGCGATTGCGCAAAGCAACAGACGCGCTCTTGGCGTACCGCTCCTTTGGGTACGCCTTCGCTAATCGCAATTTGACTAAATATGAGCTTGATTAACCAGGTAGACTAATTGTAGCCATTATCCAATTGACCTTTTTTGAATTCAAAATTCAAAATATGCCCAAAGGGCATACTTTGAATTTGAGCCCGAAGGGCGAGTGACACTCCCCTGGCTGTATCTTGGAGAAGTCTGGAAACTCTGCGGCTAAGCCTTAAGTACGCTACGTGAATCGAGCATCGCCCAATCACAACAAAAAACCTCGGTGAAACCAACCGAGGCTAGGAGGAGAAGTCCAAATGTCAATGAGTCCTGATTCCAAAATCTAAAACTTTTAGCTAACGCCCAATACAAGCGAAATTAGAGCGGTAACAAATATACGTAGCTTTTTTGGTTTGTTTTTTGTTTTTTGTATTTTTAAGTTATGTAAACAAGTATAAGAATTTTGTTAAAAAAGGTCAATAAAAGTTTACATTTAAAGAACTGATAGCGTTCATAAAATTAACTTATCAGGAATGAGCGATGATTGTGAACAGCTATGAGGTGATGCAGGCGATACATTCCTGTGGAGCGTGCACTTTGCCATAGAGCGGACACGCGCAAAGCGCACGCGATCGCGTTCGCTCAGGGAGAGGGTTTTCTGGAGGAAAATCCTCTGGGCAAAGAAGGGCGATCGCCCAGTGCTGCCCTTAACTCAACTACTCCCTTCCCGCTCGAAGAATACCTATTGGAATGAACCGCGTTAGCACAGCGTGTCCGCAGGACATAGACGCAAAGCACACGTTAGCGCAGCGTGCGCCAAGGGCGCATAGAAACAGGAGTAAGACTTGAGGACTTGCCAATACTCTGAGGGAAATCCATAAAAATAAATCTCCAGCTTTGGTACGCTGATATTTACGCAAAAACCGCAGCCAGTAAAAATAGGCAGTCTACCAAAATGGTACTCAAAACCGCTCCACTAAAAGCGTACCAATGCCGCTGCTTCCCAGATAAAGACAAAAGCCCCACCGTTAACAAGACTATGGCGAGAGTTAGCGCCCAAGCTTGTCCCCAAGGCGTTTGGACTTGTGTTAAAGCACTTTGTAAAATTGGTGTCGCCTCCAATGTTGATTCTACTTGCACGATTTGCCGCCAATAAGGAATTAAATCTACTAAGTAAAAATACACATCGGTTAATACTGTACCGAATAAAGAACCTAAATAAAACCAGTTACCGATTTTGCCCCAGTTCCGACTCAGACACCACAAGGCAAACGGTAAACCTATACACTCAACGGGTAAATGCCATAACGGTTCCCAGCGCAACCAGCCCCAATAAATTGAGCCTGCAAGCCAACTCCAACTGAATCCTAAAAGCAAATCTCCCCAAACATACGTAGAGGAATGCGACATTAATTTAAAACTTAACCATATCCAACCTGCTGTTAGAGCTAAACTCAGCCACGGAAGCGATCGCCCGAGTGGCGTTTCAATAAACACAGGCACAGAAACCAGAAACACCGCCGCCGCAAAGACTAACCACGCCGGTTGGAGGGCAACTTTCCACAACAAACCAACATTAGCGCTTTTCGTTGGCTGAGTTCGCTGAATCGTAGTAGTAGAAGCAACGTAAGAGGACAAAGTATTGTTAACCAATGTTTTTAATATTTGTTACTTATCTTTATGTTATTTAAGATATCACAACATCTATCCCCTAGGGGGGCATTTTATACTAGCTTAATCCAAGAATTAAGAATGTGTTAATGTTGTGGGCATTTCATTTACGTATTTCTGTATTTTGGAGAGAATAGGCTCCAGACTGTGAAGTGAGCAGCTTTTTGCGGAGGTTCCCTTCGTTGAAGCGACTGCAAACTAATAAGGGTGATGACTACAGATGTTTTTGCGTGCAGCACAAAGAGCAAAAAGTATTTTGCCTCCGGGTTTGTCTATGGACTATTTGTGTAATGGGTTGTAAAGACAGTGAGCATGAATAAAGGAATGGCTCTATCAAAACGTCAATTGTTATTGTTTTTAAGCGTTGCATCCGCGATTATCTCCGTTGTCGCAGAACCGATGAAAGTTCTTAGCGCTGAACCAACTACAGCGGATGGCGTGCAACAAATGAATATTTTTCAGGCTCTTGTTTTAGGATTTGTACAAGGAGCTACAGAATTTCTGCCTATTAGTAGTACCGCACACTTAAAAGTTGTGCCTGTACTTCTTGGTTGGGGTGATCCAGGAGTTGCTTTCACAGCAGTGATTCAGCTTGGGAGTATTGCGGCTGTAGTGTGGTATTTCTGGAGCGATTTGACGCAACTTGTCACAGGAGCAGTAAAAGCAATCGCCCGTTCTGACTACCAAGACAACAACTTTCGCGTCACTTTGGGAATTCTCATCGGAACATTGCCCATTATCTTTTTTGGACTTCTAATCAAAAAGCTAATTCCGGATTATGATAATTCACCGTTGCGGAGTTTGGGTGCGATCGCAACTGCCTCAATTTTCATGTCCCTCTTATTAGGGATAGCAGAAAAAATTGGAACACGAAAGCGGGAATTTAATCAACTAGCAATGTCAGATGGGATATTCATGGGATTAGCCCAAGCTTTAGCTGTGATTCCTGGTGTTTCTCGTTCTGGTTCTACCTTGACAGCAGGGTTGTTTATTGGTTTAGAAAGAGCGACAGCAGCTAGGTTTTCCTTTTTGTTGGGTATGCCTGCTATTACCTTAGCTGGGTTAGTTGAGTGCAAAGATCTTTTTCAAGAAGGATTAGGAGGTGCAGGGATAGTTCCTTTGGTTGTTGGTGTCCTTTCTGCTGGAATATTTTCTTATATGGCGCTCGCTGGGTTGTTACGCTTTTTAAAAAATCGAAGCACTTGGGTATTTATTTGGTATCGGTTGGTGTTTGGCGTACTTATATTAGGAGCGATTGGAGCAGGATTATTGAAAAATGTTTGATTAGATTTTTGCTAAAAATTTGATTGATACGCGCATTGCATTCATGAGTTACACCTCACCCCGCCCTGACGGGCACCCCTCTCCTTAGTAAGGAGAGGGGATGGGGGTGAGGTTTTTAGCAGGATTATTGAAAAATGTTTGATTAGATTTGTGGTAAGAATTTGATTGATACGCGCATTGCATTCATGAGTTACACCTCACCCCGCCCTGACG
>NZ_CAWPKW010000301.1:0-36977 GCF_963888615.1 Brasilonema octagenarum UFV-OR1
CGTTTTAACGGACTTGGGTTATTAGCCTTGAACTTGAGTTCAAGGCATACTATCGGTGAGGTGCAAGATCTCAGGTAAGTTATTTCAACGAAAGACCCACTGCTATAATGCGAAAGCGTTATAGCAGTGGGTGAAAACGAAATAGTTAAGATAATGTTCTTGAGTGTTAATGGATAAGCAGTTTACTACGCTTAGTTGTCAAAACAACCGCACTGAGTGACAAAATTGCAAGCACACTTGCTCCTTCAGGTACGGTAGCAACTCGAACAACTTTAGCATCAAGCTGTACTATTCCACCCAACCCACCTGCTAAGCTAGGGTTGCGAAGTATATCAGCAAATTCTGGAGAAAACAGCAATTTAACATTACTTAGGGTTAAGTCTTTGCCATCAAAAGCCAATTTTTCTGGAGTGCTCAAATCAAACAAAACTGTATTTAGAGACACTGTATCTTTTAGAAAAAGACCGCTGGTATTGTTGGTGGCACGTGTCGGGTCGTAACCAACTGAAAAGTTACCAACAGTAACTTGGTTATTGAAGGTAACAGTACCAGTGTGTTCGATTGTACCTAAAAGTGGAGTCAAACCATTCGCGTCGCTGAACGTGAAGTTTGTGGCTGGGGTAATGTTGAAGCCAACCAAAAAATTACTATTAATTGGTTGCACTGTATTATCCGTGCCTGTCAAGTTTAGCCCGATACTGCTGAGATAACTCAGGTCATGATAGACGCTAGTGACTCCAGACTGCACCTGATAAGTTGCAGCCTCTGCCCGTACGGGTGCAATTGATACAAAAGCGGCTATTGTGCCCGCAAGAATTGCTGGAACCTGGGAAAAACGCATAGAGACTCCTCTGCTAACTGTATAAGGTGGAACAGCGTATATTCACTTATAATTTATGTAACACAAAACAGAAAAAAAAACAGTAATTTATATTATTCTCTGGTTATTTTTATTACTCTTTTTCTTTTTTTTGTTGAACTGCTGTTTGTTCTGTCTACTTTTTCAGCTTTTCCTACTTTTCCTGAACTTTAGAAATAAAAAACCGCTTGACCAGCTAGCTTAGGGTTAATGCATTCAGAGTTCGTGGTGGATGATGTGGCTTCGTTAACTCATGAGCAAAACAAAGCGATACGGACAACAAGTCAGCAAGCGGGCTTATCGCAGCTCGTTGTTTAGAGTTAGTGATTGAGGCAGAGACTTATGAGTACACTACCATGTATTCAGAGTTTACAGAGACAATAACTTTAATAATTCTGCCGCTATTTGGGTTAAGGGTTGTTTGCTGTTGGTACATTAGAAAAACAGACTTCAGAAGATGCCCATATGAGCCAGACTACGACTAACCAGGTACGCTGGACAACTGCTGATTTAGAGCTGTTCCCAGATAACGGCAAGCGCTATGAAATTGTAGACGGAGAGTTATTTGTGACACATGCACCACATTGGGAACATCAACAAGCTGCTGACAATATTTGTACAGAGTTGAAACTGTGGTCTCGCCAATCTGGTTTGGGAAAAGCTGTCACGGCAGCTGGTATTATTTTCACTGATGCTGATAACGTCATTCCTGATGTGGTGTGGATTAGCAATGAACGGCTAGCATTGGTGATAGATGATGCAGGACACCTCACCGCTGCACCAGAGTTAGTGGTTGAGGTACTTTCTCCTGGCGACAACAACGAACGACGCGATAAACAAGTGAAGCTGAAGCTTTACGCTACTCAAGGCGTCCAAGAATACTGGATTGTTGATTGGCAGTTGCAGCAAATTCAAGTGCATCGACGGCAGCAAGCTACACTGGTGTTGGTAGCAACGTTAGTTATCAATGACGAACTAAGTTCACCACTCTTAAGCGGGTTCACTTGTCCGATTGCCCGGATATTTAGTTAAACAAAAGCATTAATCATCCATTAAGGCTTCGCTTAACACATCGCGGTGGATCAACGCTCTATCCACCAAAGACTGGATTTTTTCAGAAGATAATGGATCGCCATTGGCGTAATGTTCCATCCATGTTGTGCTAATGAAATTAGGATCATCTGGCAAATTAGCCAAATCCCAACCAGGCATATCCAAATCTTCCATCAATCGATTTACCTTGGGGTCATAACTCAGAGCAAAGCAGCGACATCCTTCACTTGCTGCCATAATTAAGCTATGTAGGCGCATTCCAATTGCCATTTCCACGCCGCGAAACACTCCTTTTAAAAGTTCCGGTTCTTCCAAGCACAAAATTTTGCTGACATCTTTAAGTTGCGGTTGAATGGCTTGGGCGATCTCTAAATCTTCACTCTTTTGAAATGGCAACAATAATATAAAGGTTTGTGTGGCTTTTTGAAAATCAACCAGTGCACGAGTTAGGTTAGCAAGGCGTGTTTGGGTTAACTGGGGGTGAGTTCGCAAAGTTACCGCCACTCTGGGGGCGGGTAAATCCCAAAGTCCAGGAACTGGTTTGCTTTGTAGCGCCCAAACTGGATCAGGAGCTAAGATAAAAGGAATTTGCCAATCAGTGAGTAATGCAGCAGAAGCGCGATCGCGCACACTCACTTTTGTACAACCACCAAAATTTTGCTGTGCTAACCAACGCGTGACAGAACGCCTCAAAGGACCAATTCCTTGTCCCCAAGCAATGGTTTTTAAGCCCATTTTTTGAGCTAATGTCATGATTAGCCCATAATAAAATGGACTCACGGCACTGGTTGTATCTTGAATTAAGCTACCACCACCCCAAATAAAGGCATCACAGGAGCGCAAAGCTTGTAGTACGGTGAAAGGTGCCATGCGATCGCACGCTTCCACACCATAGCGACTGTTAGTTTCTTCTGGATTGCCAGAGAGAACCACAGGTGTGACTGATGGTGGTAGCATCTGTAAAAGCGTTGCTAACAAAGCTTCGTCGCCACCATTTCCTTTACCGTAATATCCAGACAGTAGTACCCGCATTTTTCTTCTGATTTTTAATTTATGACTTTTGACTCTTGACTTTTTGACTTTTATGAACGCTCTTTCGATTCCGACTTGGATTATTCACGTATCTAGTGTTATTGAGTGGATTGCCGCTATTTGGTTAATTTGGAAATACGGTGAAGTCACTGGTAACCGTACTTGGTGGGGATTGTCTTTTGCTATGTTACCTGCTCTGGTCAGCGCCATGTGTGCTTGCACTTGGCACTATTTTGATAACCCAGAATCTCTAGAATGGTTGGTAACACTGCAAGCTAGTATGACTTTATTGGGTAATTATACCCTTGGGGCTGCTGCAGTGTGGATTTGGCGTTCCACTAAGTCTGCCGAAACTGCAAATAATCCCATCTCCACCAAAACTATAGAATCAAAGCAATGATTTCAAAAGAAACCCTGTTTGCCCTTTCCCTGTTTCCCTACTTGGGTTTCTTGTGGTTTCTCAGCCGCAGTCCGCAAATGCCCCGTTTGGCACTGTATGGTTTCTACGGTACTCTTGTCTTTGTCGCCGTCACCATTCCAGCGGGGATTTATGCTCAAGTGCATTATGGAAAGTCTTTGGCAAATGTTGATTGGCTACATGGAGGTGCAGAATTTTTCTTGACACTTGCTAATATTTTGGTTGTGCTGGGTTTTCGCCAAGCTATTATTCAGAAGCAGCAGGCTAACCCCTCTACTTCTCCCAAGCAAGATTTGTCATCTTCCACTCTTTCTCAGGAGTGAAATTGCCAAATCATCATTTTCATGAAACCTGAAAAGAACTGTAAGCGAAATTTTTTCAAAACCTGGAAAAATCATTCATGTCATTGCAAATATCTTTAGCAATTAAGTTTTTGTGCCGTTTTCTGTTGTGTATATCAGGCTGTGCAGTATTTTTAACTTTTGATAGTCTTTTTAGTTCATCTTCTAGTTTTGCTGCTGAAAAATTTGTGATCCGGTATGGATTTTTTGAGCAGTCACTTCCTGTGGAAGATTTACGTAAGTATGCCGAAACTCAGCAGGTTTCTTCCGAACTCAAATCTTTCCTGAATTACTTGGATCCTAAACAGCAACAGATGTTACAACAGGCTCTTCAGGTAAAAATGTCTCTTGATATTGTGGCTGTGGATAAGCTACTAGACACACAACTTGGTAAAAGACTTTTAGCTGTGGTTTCCAAGGGCATTGCACGTCGTGATCAAGCTGGAATACAGGCATTAAGAGCTGCTGTTATCCTGGGAACAAATTCAAAAGAAGGTCTTGGAATCATCAGCTTTCTAGAAGCCTATCCCAGTGACAAACTAGTCGTGGATGTGCCTGCAGCATTAGAAATTATGAAGAAATCCAATTTTTCTTCAAATTCACCTAATGTACCACCAAAAGATAATCTCAGTTCTACACCTATATGGCAAATCGAAACCCAGTATCAGATACTAGCAAGCCAAGGTAAGCAATTCTCAGGTTGCTTATTTGGAGATTCTGTTTCTGCTGAACTCGGGAATTCTCTTGGTGAGGGGACTTTTAATTTTGCCTTAAATGGATTGAGTGCAATTTCGTTAGTTGAACAACTGAAACTTTTAGCTCCTGCTAATGTGAAGTGCCAAAAAACTATAATTGCTATTGGTGGAAATGATGCTTGGTATGGACTTAGCAATGAGTTATTTACCGAAAAACTCAAAGAAGCTATTTCCTTAGTCAGAGCAATGGGAACTAAAGAAATTTTTCTGATTCCTGCTTTCTACTCAACAGTTGCTGCGAGTATTGATCCGAGTGTCTCAGCCCCATTGGCTAAAGTGGAAGAAATAAATACTGTGATGAATCAAGTTGCAACAACAGAAAATGTGCCAGTTGAATCATCCGGTGTACAACCTTTATATGAAAATAATGTTTTAAAAGACAATTTAACGAGTGATGGCGACCATCTCAATGCTGAAGGTATAAAGATTTATCGAAAAGCGTTATTAGATATATTAGGGACTGGTTCGCCGAAGAAAAATTGACTTGGGGAAATCACGCATTCAATCGTTACACCATCTTTTGCCAGACGTACTTAGGGATGTAAATAGACATCGCACAATTTTCAAGCAGCGGGGTAGTTGGTTGTACACAACTTGTACATTAACTAATTATTTGTCAATTTAACAAAATATTGTCACATAACGTGCAAATAACTGAAATCCTGCTGTAATCAAGGTTATGGCAGGTTTTTGATTATTAGACTTCTCACAACCTCTGTTAATCCCGATTAACAAATTAAATGTCTAATAGCCGAATTTTAACAATTTAACTGTCACTTTACAGGGACAAGAAAAATTACCGAGTTTTGGAAAACTTAACAGATTAAATGTCACTCTGCATAGTCTGCGTAGTTATAATATACATATGTGTTTCAATTAAACAAATATGTATATGCAGGAAGCTCCTTCTTCTAAAACACCTGCAAACTCAAATAGCACTCTCACCGAAGCAAATGTCATTGTGTCGGAACTTTCGGATGAGGCGAAGTTGAAAATGGAGGTGATTCAAAGTTTGCTCTCAGCAGGCGATCGCACTACATACGCTGAACGGCTCAAGGAAGCAGCAGAAAAACTTGGCAAATCAGTACGCACAGTTAGGCGTCTAATTGATAAGTGGGAGCAAGAAGGTTTAGTTGGGCTAGTTCAAGGTCAACGAGCTGACAAAGGAAAGCACCGAGTCGATGAAAACTGGCAAGAGTTTATTTTGAAGACCTATAAGGAGGGTAATAAAGGCAGTAAAAGAATGACTCGCCAACAGGTAGCCGTTAGAGTTAAGGCGAGAGCAGATGAACTAGGGGTGAAGCCTCCTTCCCACATGACGGTCTACCGTGTTTTGAAACCCTTAATTGATAAGGAGGAGAAAGCTAAAAGTATTCGCTCTCCCGGTTGGCGTGGTTCGCGGCTATCAGTGAAAACCCGTGATGGGAAAGATTTACAAGTAGAACATAGTAACCAAGTTTGGCAATGCGACCACACCCTAGTTGATGTTTTATTAGTAGACAGCTCAGGCAAAATTCTTAGTCGTCCTTGGTTAACAACGGTTATTGATAGTTATTCGCGCTGCATTATGGGGATTAACTTGGGCTACGATGCACCAAGTTCGACTGTTGTGGCTTTAGCGCTGCGTCATGCAATTTTGCCCAAGCAATATAGTTCAGAATATGCACTTAATGAAGAATGGGGTACTTCTGGTTTGCCGCAACATTTTTATACGGATGGGGGTACCGTTTTGGGAAAATGTCGGGGGAAGATTTTAAGCGGACGGTGGATATTTGGGAGAAGCAAATTTTAAAGTTACCAGTTGCTTCCAATCTTTCGAGTAAGACGATGTTGAAGACTTTGGGAGAAGCGACGGGTGGCTATATCGGTTTGATGGATATGATTTTGCGAGAGTCTGCGATTCGGGCTTTGAAAAACGGACTACAAAAGATTGACTTAGAAACTTTGAAGGAAGTTGCTACTGAATATAAGTGATGGAAGCGGAAGATATTAAACCCTGGTTGTTTCAAGTTGAACCATTGGAAGGGGAAAGTTTGAGTCATTTTTTGGGACGCTTTCGACGGGCAAATGAATTAACGCCTACTGGGTTAGGTAAAGCTGCGGGACTTGGGGGAGCGATCGCACGTTGGGAAAAGTTTCGCTTTAATCCTCCTCCTTCTCGTCAGCAGTTGGAGGCGTTAGCTACTGTGGTGGGGGTTGATGCCGATAGGTTAGAGCAGATGTTGCCACCTGCTGGAGTGGGGATGAAAATAGAGCCAATTCGGTTGTGTGCGGCTTGTTATGCCCAGTCACCTTGTCATAAAATTAAGTGGCAGTTTAAGGTGACGCAGGGATGCGCGAGCCACAATTTAAGCTTGCTGTCTGAGTGTCCTAACTGCGGGGCAAGGTTTAAGGTTCCGGCGTTGTGGATGGATGGATGGTGTCACCGGTGTTTTCTGAACTTTGTTGAGATGGTTGGATATCAAAAGCTCGTTTGAGAACCCATTCTATGCTGGTACAGCTTTTGCCCTTTCTTTAAAGCTTTGAAAGTCTATTACTCTTGAATTTTGAGCCGCTTCCCAAATGTCCTTAACAATATCGATCAATGGTGGTATTACCAGTAAAACATACTGACCTATTCCCTTATTTTTTTTGCTGGCAACTTTTAAAGCTGTAGGCATATTAGCGCCAAAGTCAGACCAGTCTTGCTCTATCCAAAAGACTTCATCTTCGACAACAACTAACTGTTTATTTCTCAACCTGTTGTCGTATTCACTTTGGTCTAAAAATTCGATTATTTTTCTGACTGTCTGCAAAGAGACATCTTCTTGTCTTAAATTTCGGATAGCACGAATTTCTAAAAGCTGCTCCCAACTAAAAACCACAGTAGGTCTTCCGCTGTTCGTTCCATATCTGTAAGGAATAATTAGACCTACTTTTTCTAGATAAGCAAGTCGGCTAGATGTGCAGCCTGTCAACTGCATTGTCTCTTTTCTTGTGAAACCCATCATCTGGCTCATAGCAGCTTGCCTTCCCCTTGCTTTCTAGAATTTAGTTTTTAACCTCCATAGGTTTTAGCTAGTCTCATATTGTACCAAATTCTTGAAATTATCTAAAACTTAATATTTCTTAACTACCTTTTTGACAACTATATTCTACAAAATAGCCATTTTTGTAGAACACAGTGTTAGTATTGAGTCGTATTTCTAGAAAGGAGGTTTTTTTAATGGACGACAAACTGTATAAACCTGGTGATAAAACTCCTACCAGTGGACAGTACGAAGTAACTGGTCCGCGTGGTGGTAGTAAGGGGCATGAGATTACCTCCACGCAAGGTAATCCACTACCCCCTACTCCAGAAGCTAACCAGCGGTACAGACTAGTTGATCCAACTAAACACAAGAACCAGTAAGCTCTACGGGCTGTCCTGATTCACTGCTAAAGGCTCATCAGTTAGCGGCTGGTGAGCCTTTAGTCTACTTTAGCTAATCAGAACTCTCCTTTAAATGCTTTATCAAGTATGGAAGGTAGCAGTGAATCAAGTTCTTTCATAGCTTCTTCTCTCAGTCGTTTTATTGTGTCTACCTTGGCTTGAAGTTCATCAAGGTAGGCGACGATGCGGCGTTGTTCCGGGATAGGTGGGACTGGAATTTTGAAATTTAAAAGCTTTGGCGTTTCTAGTTTACGTGTATCATGTGTAGACTTTTCTACTAGTTCCAGAAGTAAGTCATTTAGGGAGATCCAAATAAAAAAATACCCAACCTTCAATAACTAGTTGGTGTACGAGTTGGCGCGTGGAGGTCGTCAAGCGCCCGAAGGGCGTAGGACTTGCGTTGGGTATTTTTTTTCTTGTAAGTGCCTTAACCCTCAAAGAACACAGCATAAGTATAAAGAGGATTACCAAAGTAACGATAAGTGTCAACGTTATCATCCCGTAGCGGTTGTGTCTCCCACCCCGCGTCCTCTAACTTTGGCTCAACATACTTACGACAGGTATTAGCTTCATTGCTCATAGTTATTTACTTCGCTGCAAGATTTTCGCTCCTTAACCGCCAACTGCTGATAAATTACGTCCAACCATACAGGAATCACAGATTTACCTTCATCTAGAGATGTGATCGCCTTTTCTCGGTCAAACTCCATAAGTAAAAGCGTTCGTTTTTTCCCATCCCATAGCAACATAAAACGCCTTCCCTTACCTGAATTAAACAAATCCGGCTCTTGGTCTTTCAGCTTTTTAAGGGTTTCACTGGCTAGTTCAAAACTTAACCCCGTAGACAGTAAATATGCCATTGCTGCCAGTTCAACTATATTAGCTTTTGAGTAATAAATACTACGCCCTGTTCCCGTCTCACTGATAACGGGAACAACGACACCCTTTTCACGCCAGTACTGGAGTTGACGCAAGGTGCAGCCTGTGATTTCAGCCGCCTGTTTACTCGTAAAAAACGTTTCTTGCATGAAATCATTGTAGACACAGCGGCGAATCAAACATTTATGTTATTAGTGTACATATATGTTAGTAAGCGTATGAGCCAGATTACTATTCAGTGTCGTTTAGTAGCAAGCGAATCTACCCGCCAACAGCTATGGAAGCTAATGGCAGAGAAAAACACGCCACTGATTAACGAACTGTTGCTCAATGTGCCTCAACATCAAGACTTTGAGACTTGGCGACAAAAGGGTAAACACCCGACTGGTATTGTCAAAGAATTGTGCCAACCTTTGAAAACTGACCCTCGTTTTATCAGTCAACCAGCACGGTTTTATGCAAGTGCGATTGCCACAGTGAATTACATCTACTTTTCTTGGTTGGCACTGATGAAGCGGTTACAGTACAAACTAGAAGGCAAAACTCGCTGGCTAGAAATGCTTAGAAGTGATGAACAATTGGTAGAAGCCAGTGGTGTTACTTTAGACAGCCTTCGTATAAAAGCTAATGAAATCTTGGCTCAATTGAGTCCACAGTCTGCTCTAGTGGAAGCTAAGGAGAAAAAAGGTAATACAGTCAAAAAGACCAGAAAATCTCAAAATTCAGACAACAATCGCAGTTTATCTGCAACTTTATTTCAGGCTTACCGCGATACAGAAGACATTTTAACTCGTTGCGCTATTAGTTATTTGCTCAAAAATGGCTGTAAAGTCAGTGATAAAGAAGAAGACCCGGAAAAATTTGCTCAACGTCACCGCAAGATTGAAATTCAGATTGAACGCCTCCGAGAACAGCTAGAAGCTCGAATTCCCAAAGGTCGAGATTTAACTGATACCAAATGGTTAGACACTCTATTCGTCGCTACTCATCAAGTTCCTAACAATCAAGCACAATTCATATCTTGGCAAGACAGTCTTTTAAGGCAATCAAGTTCTGTGCCATTTCCAATTGCTTACGAAACCAACGAAGATATGACTTGGTTTAAAAACCACCAAGGACGCATCTGTGTAAAATTCAATGGATTGAGCGAGCATACATTTGAGGTTTATTGCGACCAACGTTATCTGCACTGGTTTCAACGCTTTCTAGAAGACCAACAGATTAAGCATGAAAGTAAAAACCAACACTCTAGTAGCTTATTCACCCTCCGTAGCGGACGCATTACTTGGTTCCAAGAGGAAGGTAAACGTGTTCGCGGTAGCGCGGCGGCAGCCGTACCTTGGAACATTCACCGCTTGAGTCTCTACTGTTGTGTAGATACCCGTCTGTGGACAGATGAAGGAACAGGACTGGTTAGACAAGAAAAAGCAGAAGAAATTGCCAAAACCATTACTAAAACAAAGGAAAAAGGCGACCTAAATGAGAAACAGCTAGCCCATATTAAACGCAAAAACTCCACCTTAGCAAGAATCAGCAATCCGTTTCCGCGTCCAAGTAAACCTTTACACAAAGGTCAATCCCACGTTCTTGTGGGTGTAAGCCTCGGTTTAGAAAAACCTGCAACAGTAGCGGTAGTGGATGCCACAACAGGTAAAGTCCTTATCTACCGCAGTATTAAACAGCTATTAGGCAACAATTACAAACTTTTAAACCGACAACAAAAGCAAAAGCACTCCTTATCCCACAAACGCCAAATCGCCCAAACGCTTGCTGCACCGAATCAATTTGGAGAATCAGAGTTAGGACAGTATGTAGACAGATTACTGGCGTCTGAAATTGTGGCGATCGCCCAAACTTACTCTGCGGGAAGTATCGTTCTCCCCAAGTTGAGCGATATGCGGGAGCAAGTTCAGAGTGAGATTCAAGCCAAAGCCGAACAAAAATCAGACTTAATAGAAGTTCAACAAAAGTATGCCAAAGAGTACCGAGTTAGCGTCCATCAGTGGAGCTACGGCAGATTGATTTCTAGCGTTCAAAGTCAAGCAGCTAAAGCTGGAATTGTCATAGAGTCTGCAATACAGCCGATTCGAGGTAGTCCACACCAGAAAGCGAAAGAATTAGTGATCGCAGCTTACCATTCCCGTCAAAAAACCTGATTGACAAAATACCGAACCTTGAAAATAAAATAAGAGTTAGTAATAGCGCCGCAGTTCATGCTTGTTACAAGCCTCTGTACTGTGTAAATGTGGGTTAGTTTGACTGTTGTCAAACAGTTTTGCTTTCTGACCCTGGTAGCTGCCCACCTTGAAGCTGCTATCCCTTGTGGATAGGAATCAGGTGCGCCCCCAGTAATAGAGGTGCGGGTTTACCGCAGTGGTGAGTCCACTTGCCGGGGAGATTTTCTTTCCGGCAAAGTGGCGAACCCGAAGGGTGGCTACTGAATCACCTCCGAGCAAGGAGGAACCCACCTTAATTATTTTTTTGGCGAATCGAAGCGGAGTCAATTTCCCTGGGGTTGCTGCCAAATCTTCAAATCTGTTTGTTGGCAAGGTTTCTAGGTTGTTATCTGTCACTTGATTTACTTTTTTAAGTTTCAAGTAGCGAGTGATTTTGGTTGGTTTGCCAAAAGTGCTTCTAGAAGTCTTGATAAATAAAGGGTTTTAGGCGCGGGGTTTCAACGCCCCTCGACGCTTGAGGCGGGTTGAAAGTTGCATGATTTTGTTAGTGAAGATTTTCAAAAGCAGATGTTTCAACGCCCCTCGACGCTTGAGGCGGGTTGAAAGTCTTTGAGAGAAAGAAAATGAGAATCGCCCATCCCTGTTTCAACGCCCCTCGACGCTTGAGGCGGGTTGAAAGCATCCGGACATTCCCTCTCCTCTGAATAAGAGGGAAGTTTCAACGCCCCTCGACGCTTGAGGCGGGTTGAAAGGACAAATGGTCTATTTTGGAACGTCAGCCCACCTTGAGGTTTCAACGCCCCTCGACGCTTGAGGCGGGTTGAAAGTCAAGAAATTTGGCACGAAATTTACCGTCGATTCTTTGTTTCAACGCCCCTCCTAGTAGTCCACCAAACTAATTTTGCAGGGTGATACCGATTATTGATAAGCTACTTCCACGGTTTAGAAGGTGGTATAATCGTGAAAAAATACATAGTGGACTTAAATGAGACTGAGATTTCCCAACTGCGATCGCTAACTAAAACAGGTAAGCATAAGGCACGAAGCATCACCCGCGCGAACATTCTTCTAATGGCGAGTGAGGGTTATTCAGATAACGTGATCGCTTCTACCCTACGAATTAATGTTTCAACTGTCGAGCGCACGCGTGAAAAATTTGTGCTTGGGGGATTGGAGTATACACTTCAAGACCGCCCTCATCCCCCGAAGCCTCGTAAACTTGACGGTAAGCAAGAAGCCTTTCTTGTTGCTACAGCCTGTTCGACTGCACCTGAAGGACGAACGCGTTGGACAATGCAGCTTTTAGCAGACCAACTCATAAGCCTTGGTGTTGTCGATTCTATTTCTGACGAAACAGTGCGTCAAACTCTAAAAAAAACGAAATCAAACCGTGGTTGAGAGAGCAATGGTGTATTCCAGAAGTGAATGCAGAGTATGTTTTGCGGATGGAAGATGTATTAGATTTATACAACGAGCCTTATGACCCCAAGCGCCCAGTAATTTGTTTTGATGAGACCCCATATCAACTTGTAGAGGAGATTAGACAACCATTACCTCCCGAACCCGACCAGCCCGAGCGTTATGATTACGAGTATAAGCGTAACGGTAGTGTTAATATATTTGCGTATTTCCAACCTTTGGCAGGATGGCGGCATATTGAAGTTACGCAACGGCGTACAAAAGTAGATTTCGCAAAGCAAATGAAGGATTTAGTTGATGTTTACTGCCCAAAAGCTGATGTTATTCGCTTGGTAGTCGATAACCTTAATATTCACAATCCTGCCGCCTTGTATGAAGTTTTTGAGCCACAAGAAGCACGCCGGATTGTTCAAAAACTGGAATTCCACTATACGCCAAAACACGCAAGGAGCGTTAAATCAAGTAGAGATTGAATTATCCGTTTTGTCCCGTCAATGCTTAGAGCGACGAATTCCACAAGCACAAATGTTAAAATCTTAAATTCTCGCTTGGGAAAAACAACGTAATCAAGAACGGGCAAGTGTAAACTGGCGCTTTCAAACTACAGATGCACGGAACAAACTTGAGCGGTTATATCCTTCAGTTTAACCCTGCAAAGTTTCCTTGGTGGACTACTAGCTTGAGGCGGGTTGAAAGCTATGCTTTTGAAGCTGGCAAACGTTGCACACCTGAGTTTCAACGCCCCTCCTAGCAAGAGGTGGGTTGAAAGTCCATTCAAAGAAAAGAGGAAATCACGCTCACAAACCGTTTCAACGCCTCTCCTAGCTTGAGGCAGGTTGAAAGAGAAGCTGTCTTGATTCTGTTGTTTAAACGCGCATGGTTACAACAAACCTTCCGCATAGGGGCAGGTTAAAAGAGCATTACTATGTTCCGCAAGCTAGGCTCAAAATTCCAATATATTCTTTAAATATAGGTGGGTTGAAAGAGGTCACGAGTTCAATCTTCTTCGTTGAAAGTAGAATTAGAGAATGAACTCAGCAATGTTGACATTTAATTCGTTAAAACTAGTAATTATTTGTCGATTAAGCGTGGAAGTCTGGTAAAGTGACAATTATTCTGTTAACACTGACACTAACTTGTTAAAAGTGACATCAATCTGTTAACAGTGACAAATAATTAGTTGATGTACACAACTGCTGCCGAAGGATGTGATTTTATAGAAAGCCCGTGACGAGGATTGAACTCGTGACCTCACCCTTACCAAGGGTGTGCTCTACCACTGAGCCACACGGGCAACGTTTAGTTTTGAGAAATGAGTATTGACTACTCACAGATTCGTTAGCTTTTCGCAGACTCAATACTCAACACATAATATTGAGATTTGAGATGGGCCGAGCTAGATTCGAACTAGCGTAGGCGTTAGCCAGCGGATTTACAGTCCGCCTCCTTTAGCCACTCGGACATCGACCCATGTTGTCCACGACTTCTTATGTTATCACAATACTTTTAAATTGCAAGCTCTTTTTGAAAAAAAAGTCATAGGGCACAGTTAAGCCATCCCATACCCTACAACCTGTGCCCTAGCTTACGAGTTCACCTGTTTCTTGCAGTGAGTGCAAGCGGCGGTAAATTCCTTTGTGGCGCAAGAGTTCGTCGTGGTTACCTATTTCTACAATCCTGCCCTTATCCAGAACCACAATTTTATCTGCTTCCCGTACTGTACTCAGACGGTGGGCAATGATGATTGTAGTACGGGTTCCCAGAATTGAGCGCATTGCTAGTTGAATAGAACGCTCTGACTCGTAGTCTAAGCTGGAAGTCGCTTCGTCAAAAATCAGCACGTCTGGTTCCATAACTAATGCCCTAGCAATTCCTAAGCGCTGTCTTTGTCCACCAGACAACCTCACACCCCTCTCACCGACTACTGTGTAATAGCCTTCAGGTAGGTGCTGTATGACTTCATCTAGTCTGGAGATTCTACAGGCTTCTTGAACCTGCTTAAAACTAGCATCAGGCTTCCCGTATCTCAGGTTATCCAGCAAGGTTCCGTTGAAAACATCGACTTCTTGGTGAACTATAGCCAGTCTTCGTCTATAGCTTCCGACATCAAGGCTGCGAATATCTTGACCGTCAATCAGAATTTGACCTTGTTGAGGTTCAAAGTACTGCAAAAGCAGCTTCACTAAGGTAGACTTACCAGAACCAGAACGACCGACTAACGCTACTGTTTGATATGGCTCTATCAAAAGATTGATATCTTCCAAAACTGGACGTTCAGATTGATATCCAAAACTGACGTGTGAAAACTCGACTTTCCCTGTAAATTGGTAAGGATTATTTGCAATGTTTCGCTCTTCTAAAAGTCCAACTCCATCGACTCTGATTGGGACTTTGAGGAACTCGTGAAACCGCATCATTGAAGGATAGCGACGGGCAAAAACCTCCGCTAGGACGCTGATAGGTTCCAACTCGGCATAAGCCATGCTGGAAAGAGTTAAAGTCATGACAAAGTGACCTAGGGAAATTTGACCTTTTACTGTCTCCACCAACGTCAAACCTAGCACTGTAAAAACACAAAACTGAATCATAGTTTTTTGCCAGGTATTGAGCTTGACATAACCTTTGTGGATACGAGTTTCAATCACCCTCAGTTCACGAATCAAGCGTCGTTTTTGCCGTTGTAGTTCTTTTGCTTCAGTAGCAAATGCTTTGACTGTTTTGATATTGGAGATGATTTCGGAAGTCCGACTTTCGGTATCTTCCATGTATTTATCCAGGCGGTTTTCGCGCCAAATCAATTGCTGCAATTTTCTTAAGGTAAAGCTTAGGATAATGACAAAGGAAATGAGATAGAGAACCGCAACTCGCCAGTCAACAAACCAGATGAACACAAAAATTCCCAATACGCGGAACAGTTTGGGAATCAACTGTCCAGAAATCTCAGGATAACTCCAGGTGTGGTTGGTGACACCTCTTGCGACTCGTCCGGCAATGCGTCCGGGGTTGTTTTCATCATAAAATTCTAGTGGTAGAGTAAGAATTTTCTCAATCGCTTTTTGGTTCTGATCACGACGTGCTCTTAAGGCTATATCCCAGTGAAACCAAGTCGTTAGCCAAGGCTGAGTCGGCGCTTTCAACACGGTGACAAGAAAAATTAAACTCAGCAATACACCCAACTCTAGAGGTTTATTGACTGGGTTATTGGTTAGCTTTGAGATTGTGGCAATCACTCCTTCAAGTGGTTTATCTAATGGTTGATTAGACAAAACGTTTAAAATTTGCCCAATCCCATAAGGAACAACCAAATCAATAACCTCGTAAATGCTGGTTGCTGCGATACTGAAAATACTTAGCGACCAGTAGGGACGGAAATAGTTGAGAATATCTCGAAAATTTGCCATGACGCACCTGCCCTTGGAGCGCTAGTCTATAACTCCTGAAAGCTTATACTACAATTATACTACATTGCAGTCAATAGTTAAGAATGGTAAATCATCCTTTAGAAGGAGTTGAGTTGCGAGGAGTTATTGATTTCAATACCATTTCACGATCGGACCTGATACAAATGATTCATCTCTAATTCTTTCCTCCTGCTCTCTGTTAAGAGTTAAGCGTTCCCTATTCCCTGTTAAGCGTTCCCTGTTAAGCGTATTTCTTCATCGGTGACTATTGGGCGAAAAATTCCAAGTGATAGCGATAAAGTGCAACTGGTTGAGAAAGAGCGGCAAAGTAATTTGGATCTTGAGGCGACAAATAAATAGCAGTGACTTGATCTGCCTCTATGGTAGGATTTAACTGGTTCAGTTTGCGATATGCAGTCGTAGATTCCACAGTATTGAAATAAGGACGCCCACCACCTTTAAACAGTTGTTGAAATAATTCTGTTGTGATGAATTTACCATCTGGCGTTGTTTCTGTAGCACGTGCTGTAACAATAGAAACAAGCTGACGCTCACCACGTAAAAACGTAATCTGACGATTAGGAGAATTTGGATCGACTTTGACTGATAACACGCTGTTACCTAAATATGAGCGTGCCAAATTCAAGCCATTAAAAGCTCTATCTGCCACGACTTCTGATTTGCTAGTTGTTCGGGGGATGATTTTCAATCCAGAATGAGGCGTTGTTTCCCGAACAAATCGCACTTCAAAACTGACAGGTTTGTTGAGATATTCACGATTACCCTCAAATCCTGGTGTGACGATATCAGGAGCTAACGGTGCGACTAA
This sequence comes from Brasilonema octagenarum UFV-OR1, assembly GCF_963888615.1. Classification (NCBI taxonomy): domain Bacteria; kingdom Bacillati; phylum Cyanobacteriota; class Cyanophyceae; order Nostocales; family Scytonemataceae; genus Brasilonema; species Brasilonema octagenarum. The sequence goes on from NZ_CAWPKW010000301.1 coordinate 16,576, forward strand.
ATCTATCAGCGTACTTTTCACCTGCCAAGAACCCATCATCCAGTTAGGATAAACCAAATCTCCCACAGCAGGTCGCACGGAAGTTAATTTTTCCCATTCGGGAAAATGTGCCAAACGTTCAGATAACTCTCCGGCTTGAGCCTCAGCTTGAAATACCAGGAATACAAAAATCAAGCAAAAACTCCAAATTACATTCATAACATACATCATGAGAAAATTTTGCCAATATATCAACTTTCAATAGAGTCATAACTTATTCAATTAAAAATTTAATTGCTATTTATTCATAAAAGTTAACTCAAATATCGAAAAATTCAAGATTTCACTCCATTTCTTTGTTATTATAAAATCGGAATAACAATTCTATTTGAGTTGTCAAACTGTTCATGATAGTCGTAATTTGTCAATAGTCATTTTTGACTGCAATGGACTATTGAAACTCGATCTTTTTGCAGGTATATCTCTTTTAAGTTTTTTCATAAAAGCAAGTATAAAACAGGAAGTATCAAAGAGTGTAAATTGATTTCATCTTGTAGTGCAGACCGGACAGCCGGCTACTGCTACAAGTATGGAGTAAGATGCTCCAAGGCACGTTATGTTCCCCCGCTTCCCCCCAAAAGCTGCCGCCATTACTCGTCTTTTTTCAAAACTAGGATGCTCCCTATCAAACATAGTGGCTAAAAAAATATCAGGGTGGTTTGTTTGTATAATTTGACTCTTTTATAGTATTTGCACGGATGAGCATATCTAGTTCTTTTACGGATTTTTCCTTGGCTGAATTGTTTCAACTGATTGATCAAGGGCGTAAATCCGGTTGTTTAACGGTTTGTACTTTACCAGACATTCATATACCAGGTTCTAAATCCCATTACTACTACATTTGGTTTCGATTAGGCTGTATTGTTGCTGCAGCTAATCACTTAAATGGTCAAGGTTTATCTTACAAGATGACACAACGGGGCTGGGTAAACCAGCAAATTATTGAAGAAGTTTGGACGCAAACAGCAGCAACACTACCGCTGGGATCACTATTAAAAACTCAAGGAATATTAAGTATTGAACAGCTAAATTCATTATTCGCCAGCCAATTACACCAAATTCGAGAGCTTTTTGAAATCCAAAAGGGAGTTTTTAAACTAGATACTAAGGCAAATTTGCCTTTGCAGGAGATGACAGGACTCAGCTTGAGAACACTAGAAGTGGCTCTTATGGCTGTCAGAGGGTTAAAAAACTGGAACATGCTTGCTGAGGTACTCCCAGATGTGAGTTCTGGAATTAGAAGTAAAACTGATGACAAACCCCAGATACACTTGAATACATTAGAGTGGCAAGTGTGGGAATTGGCTGATGGTAGTATTTCTTTAAGTGCGATCGCATCTCAACTCAACCAACCAATAACCATAGTTCAGCAAGCTGCTTTCCGGCTCATGCTTGTGGGTTTGGTAGAAGAAGTTTCCGTAGCAGAGTTTATAGTTAATAAAACAAATGATCCGATGAATTCTAACTCGGACAATTCCTCTGTTTTCGGATTCAAAAAATCCAAAAACTCAGAAACATTCAAGATAAGTACTTCGTTTTTACAAAATCTGGTTGGTTTTTTAAAAACCTAAGTTTCACAAGTTGCTTTGACACTTTTGTGAGGAGCGATAGCTTCTCTACGAGACGCTGCTTTGTATCTCCTGCTCAGACGCTGCGCGAACTCTCTTAGCGTGCGCTTTGCGCTTACGCGATCTGCGCTCCACGCAGATAGCTCTACGCCATTTTGGATTCAATGGCTGACAGTTTTATAAGAAAGTAGGCTGAAAACCCTGTCGTCTAACGGCGAGTCAACTAACCAAGAATCCCCGTCTGGTGAGCGATCGGGGAGTGTCAATTTGCTTAGATGTTAGAGAATACCAAAATCTGAGAACTAACCTACATCAGCTAACTTGCTGAGTTTACACTTTCTACCGCTTCCAACTGTAAGTTCTGCCCTAATTTTGGTTCAGTGCCTGCAAGTATACGCCCAATATTGCTACTGTGTCGCAAAATAACATACAAGCCAGCAACAACACCAAAGAGGATGTAAGGTAAAGGTTGATGCACAAGCACCATAAAAAGAGAAACGCCAATAGCTGCAGTGATCGAACTCAAAGAGACCATCCGCGATATAGCCACGACAATAGCAAAAACGCCAAACGTAGCTAAACCAACCTGCCAATTCATCGCCAGTAAAATACCTAAACCAGTTGCAACAGATTTACCACCAGCAAAACCGAGAAAAATTGATTTACTATGTCCAAGTATGGCAGCTAACCCAGATAAAATCACCATCCAAGGTTGCCACAATTGCGGATTAACTTCTGAAGGAATAAGATTTTGACTCGGGGCAAAGTTGAACAACCACCAAACCAGAGCGATCGCTAACACTCCCTTCAAGCAATCTATCATTAAAACAAAAGCCCCTGGCCCTTTTCCCAGAGTTCTCAGCACATTAGTTGCACCAGTTGAACCGGAACCAACTTCCCTGAGATCAATACCTTTCAATCGCTTAGCTACAGTGTATCCAGTGGGTGTAGAACCCACGAGATAAGCTAACACCAAAACTGCTCCGCACAAACTTAACCAAATAGCCATAAACAATTCAAAATTCAAAATTCAAAATTCAAAATTCAAAAAAGTCAAGAAGAATGACTAATGACTAATGACTCATTAATAGTCATCATCATAATTTCTCATCATTTTGGGGTCAGGAGCAAAGGCTAACCACAAAGGAAACTGCAAGAGTGCCAAACTAATTTGCTCTTCAGAATCATCAATCAAAATCAAAGGTAGTTGATTGGCTTTTACGAGTCGGTCTGCTTTTTGTGCTAAAGCTTCTGGAGTTTCAAATAATACCATACCCTTGTCTGGTCCAAAATCTGGACGACCAATTCCTAAGCAGTCCTGTAAACCTCGTCGCCATTCACCCAAGCGTTCTGGTGTATTTGCTAATACTAAAGTGCGGAGGCGATCGCTATACAATTGGTGTAATATCGAAATCACTGCTGAGGCAATAAGAATATTCTGCAACCGACTGCCCGTCGTCCGCAAAGCACCTCGTCCTCCTTGGCTAAAAAACCAGTTAGAAACTCGTTCTGCATGAACTGGTTCAAAAGTGCGACGCAGTTGCCAGGGTGGACCATAGTAATCTGGTTTCGCGCGATACTGATCAATCAAACGCCGCACTTGTTTTGTCGTATCTTGAAACTGCTGTTGAGCAAATTCTGGGGTTGCGCTTTGGGCTTGGGCTTGCTTAACCTCTTTGACTTCTAGCTTTTCTGGTTCTGGTTTCGGTTTTGGCACGAGTTGCAACTGTTCTGCTGCTGCTGCCAGATCTTGTAAACTACCTGTGAGGTAGTCTTTAAAACCTTGTACCCGAATTGCTAAGTCTTGAGAAGTGCCTGCAAAAGTGGTTCGCATCTCATTGCGAATCCGTTCTTGACGCCGTTCCAACTGTTCTACAGAAATTTGCAGCGCTGCTTTACGTTGTTCTAGCCCAGAAAGCGCCTCTTGCACCAGTTGCGTCATCGTCATTTGAGTTTCGCCCAACTGGCTGTAAAGAGTTTTGTAAGAGGCTTGCAAATTTGCTATTTCTTCTTTCAGCGCTTGTTTTTGGCTTTGCAACTGTGCAACTCGTTGTGTGAGTTCCTCTTGTTGACGATAATTTTGTGGTTCTGATTCTACTTGTGATCCCAGCGCGGTAATTTCCTCTTCTAAAAGCGTCACAACCTCGGCAGTTGACTCTGGCGTTAACTCATCTATAAGATTTTGCTCTGCTGCGCCTGAATGAGACACAGCAGAAGACGACGACAGCGGCTTATTCTGTGTGTCAACTTTGGAGTTTTGCGCTGCTATTTCCACCACTGACTCAACTTTAGAGTTTTCTGGTTGTTTAACTTTGGGTTGTTCTTTGTGCTTGAACGACTCATCAGTTGGTTGTGGTGTTTGAAATTCCTCTGGGTTCATAAACAACAGTGTCATTCCTATGACGCGAATAAATAGCTTTCAGCAATATATAATTTACTTGCTATCAAAGTCTTAAGTCCAAAATAGTTCTGAGCAATGAGTCCTCTGTTCTGAGTCATTTGCAAACTTGCTCTTGGGACTAAATGCGCGGACAGCGTTGTTCTAAGCAAGTTTTGAGAGTATTAGGATCAAATAAAATCGGCAGAAAGTGAATACTTTTAACTTCTTTAAAGTAAAACAGAATAGGAACCCGATTCCAGAATATCCGCCAGTTTTGCCATTCCCGGTAGGGAAAGCGCCGAATTAATTTTTCACCTCTGTAAATATCCAAATCGGTAGGAGTAAATAACAGACGCAGTGTGACAGCTTGAAACATGAGAAACAAGCCAAAAAGACCCATCAAGCCTGCCACCCAAGGTTGTACAATCAGCATTGGGATTGCTGCAACCACTAACACCAAGGGTATATTGTAACTAGACTTGAGCTCGACGGTGGTAGATGCGGGGTTAGACGTATATGAAGTCGTCACAGTCAAAACTCCTGTTTCCTTAGTAAACATTATTTCTATTCTAGGAGCTAGTGTATAGACTAAGGACTATAAATCCTCACTCCAATCAGGGAACGCTTAACTCTTAAAACCGAAGAAGGTTGAAATATCTGTTAACTGATAACTGGTAACTGGTAACTGGTAACTGGTCTACAACCCTTGCAATGATGCACTGCCACTTCCTTGGAACATAATCCAAGAAAGAAAGAAATTGCTAACAAATATAATTAACAAAGCAGTGACAACAGCGGTTGTGGTTGATTGTCCGACTCCTTTTGCTCCTCCGGTTGTCGTTAAACCCCAACTGCACCCAATGACGGCTATTAAAATTCCAAAGCAACACGCTTTAATCATGGCGCTCACAATGTCCCAAATGCCAATAAAGCTGCGGGCTGAGTCTAGAAACACATTTTCCGACAAATTATATATATTTATTGCAATAATTAATCCCCCTAGCATACCTGTTACCAGAGATAAGAGCGTTAAAATTGGTAACATTAAGCAGCATGCAAGTACACGAGGGATAACCAAGTAATCAATTGGATCAGTTTTTAACATTAAAAGAGCATCAATTTGTTCAGTAACTCGCATTGTGGCGATTTCTGCTGCAAACGCTGAACCTACTCGTCCTGCTAAAACCACAGCTGTCAAAACAGGCGAGAGTTCGCGTGTTAGCGCTACCGCCAGCACTCCGCCAACTGAGTTTCCTGCGCCAAAGTTAATAAACTCCCGCGCCACCTGAATAGTAAATACTGCACCAACAAAAACAGCCGTTACTAGGGCAATAAAAAGGGAATCTGGACCGACTGCTGCCATTTGCTCTAGCGTATTGCGCCGATTGATTCTCCCCCGTAACAGGTGAACTATGACTTGTCCAGCCAAGAAAATTGCTGCCAGCAATCGCTGAGTCCATACTCCGAAACCAGATTTGGATGTTGTTTCACTCAATGTTGAAGCTCAACTCTGTAACTGCCGCCATCATAGCGAATTCCAGAGCTAGTTATCAGACTTGGTGGCAGTTGTAGGGAAGGCTTAACGCTTAACAGGATCTCGTAAAATCTCACTTTTCTAAGAGGTTATGAGTCAGAAGTCAGACCAGTGCTGCGGGAGGGTTTCCCGACAGCCAGGCATCTGGCGAACCCGAAGGGTCATGAGTCATAAATTATTCTGCTCCCTCACTGCCTCAGTCCTCTGCTTTCGTGAAAGATTAACTTAGTTTAAAGCAAATCTCAGAAATTTAAGCTTTAGCAAGCGGCCTTATCACTAGGGCAAAAGCTGCAACGACATGATTAAAGGTTGATTTTTCAGGGTTTGGGCTGTGTCAAACCCTGTTTGCATTTAGCCACATATCCTGGGGAGATTGTGTATATACTTTAATAAAAACTTAAGATTTTTGAACTATCGTCTGAGCCGGGGCGATCGCGCTTATTGTAGAAGGTGACAACTGACTAGACTAAATTTGTCTGCCTTGTGAACTTAAGGAGCTTATCCCAATGACTATTATGATGAACTTTCTGCGATCACTGGTGCTATCGATTATTTTTAGCTTCGTCACTCCCATGTTATTGTTTGGTGGCGTGTTATTCGCCTTATCCCTGGCTGGTTATATTCCTGGCTTACAAGAGGTTACAGAAGTTGTTTCCAGTCTAATTACTGAGTTTCTCTCTGTATTTGGCAGTGGCACCCCTGTTGGAGGATTATTTGTTATCTGTTCAACTTGCAGTTTTGTCGGAGCGCTGTTTGATACTTATGCTTATTACAGGTATCAAATGCTGCGATAGATTTATTCTGTTTTACTTACTTCTGCCTTTGTATTTTGTTCTGTGTCTTGATGGATTAGGAACTAGACTTCTCAATAATTCATACGCTGGTAGTGCTGCGTCACTCGCAATTGGCATAAATCAACTGCGATGATTTATGTTGAATGCCACTACACTACATATACTCATACGCTAAATACACCTTTTAATTGTTAAGCTTGCAGATGCTGCAGGTTAATATTGCATTGCGCTATGTTCAAGTCAATCTAATAAATATTAAGCTACTTACCCTTTGTAGGGTAGGCTGTAGTATTTTTCTAAGTATATATGCTTGTATTTTTTGGGGAAGATAAAAAACTTTTGTTGTCTTCTACTGCTTGAAGTATTTTTTACTTTTTTTTTCTTTACTTAAGTATCATAGCAGGTCAATATCTACATACATTATTAAATTTTTATTAAATTTAATAATGTATAGGACTTGCTTGTTTTTCTTAACATAGGGAAAGCAAGTGGTTTGAGCGCTTAACGTTTTATGATTAAGTTTGTTAGGAGGTTTTTTTACTGCTCATGGTTTGGCCTTTTAAGCCCAATTTTCGTAAACAAATTGCTCGTATTGAAATGACGGGTGTCATTGCCGGTGCGACTCGCAAGCGAGTACTAGAAGCCCTAAAAACTTTAGAAGAAAGAAAATTTCCGGCTTTACTGCTACGGATAGACAGTCCTGGTGGGACAGTAGGAGATTCTCAAGAAATCTACAGTGCTTTGAAGCGGTTGCGCGAGAAAGTAAAAATAGTTGCTAGTTTTGGTAACATTTCTGCTTCTGGTGGAGTCTACGTAGGCATGGGAGCGCAACACGTCATGGCTAACCCTGGTACGATTACAGGTAGTATTGGTGTGATTTTGCGTGGTAATAACTTGGAACGTCTGTTGCAAAAAGTAGGTGTTTCCTTTAAAGTTATAAAGTCTGGTCCTTACAAAGACATTTTGGCGTTTGATCGGGAACTAACAGAACCGGAACAAAGCATTTTGCAAGAATTAATTGATACAAGTTACCAGCAGTTTGTTCAGACAGTAGCTGACGCACGTTCCCTGGCAGTAGAAACTGTGAGAAGTTTCGCAGACGGTCGAATTTTCACTGGACAGCAAGCCTTAGAGTTAGGTATTGTAGATCGTCTGGGAACGGAAGAAGATGCTCGGCGTTGGGCTGCGGAGCTGGCTGGTCTTGACCCGGAAAAAGCCCCCGTTTACACCTTTGAAGAACCCAAACCTCTGTTGAGCCGCATTTTGCCAGGAAGCCGTCAAGCTTCTTCAGGACTTGGGGCTGGTTTCGGTTGGGTCGAATTCGAGGTGTCTACCAGTGGTTTACCCCTATGGTTGTATAGACCATAAATCGTGATTTGTTTTTTGTCATTGGTCATTTGATTAATGACCTTTCATAATAAGGAGGATTTTTGAGTGGAGTGGCGAATGCGGGCTATTCGCGGAGCAACGACTGTCCCAGAAAATACGGTTGAAGCAATGCGAGAAGCTGTAATTGAATTACTAGATGAACTAGAAAAACGGAATCAATTGCATCCAACAGATATTATTAGTGTGACTTTCTCCGTAACAAAGGTTTTAAATGCTACTTTTCCTGCTGCAATTGCACGTTCACGCCCCTACTGGGACAGTGTACCTATGTTAGATGTACAGGAAATGCAAGTTGATGGCAGCTTAAAACGTTGCATCCGGTTTTTAGTTCACGCCTATCTCCCGACCTCCACCCCAATTTACCATGCCTATTTGCGTCAGGCAGCAGAGTTACGTCCTGATTGGAATGTGCCCCAGCTTTTGTAGGGTGAAATTTGACAGTTTCTGCGATTATGCATATTCTCCATACTTAAGCAGGTGTAACAAAGCACCATCAACCCAGCCAGATCAATTCCTTTTTGCCCCTGAACTTTAGGTAAAAGTGTGGTGCTGGCTTCACCTGCTTGCTATTCTCGATCCTTATTCTTAAGAATCACAAACAATTTGGAGACCATTGGATAACTTTCGTGTTGATTTGATTTTACTTTTGTTGGCATTGCTTTAGTGGCACTAAACCTCTGGAAACTACTAAATGCACTGTTTGTGAGGTTGAAATACGGGTTTGGCGAATTTAGGTAAAGCCGACTTGGTAAAAAGCATATTTCTAACAGAAACTTAAGTTCCAAAACCTCACCCCCTTGCGGGGGGTGAGGTAAGGTGATGAATATGAATGCAAAACGTGTATAATTTTGCTCAATAAAGATTTTTTAGGTAAAATGAGTTAATGCAACCGTCAGGTATGTCGTAACATGTTAACCAAGTTACAAGGGGAGCGTTACCAGGTTGTTCAAATTTTAGGTAAAAGTCTATTCGGTCAAACCTACTTGGTTCAAGATACCCACCTCCCGGATTATCCCACCTGTGTCGTAAAACATTTCTTACCTAGTAGTCAGTTTCCAATTCCAGTAGAAATACGTAGAAAACTTTTTAGCCGAGAAGTAGAAGCCCTGAAAAAACTGGACAACTATGACCTGGTTCCTCATCTTTTAGCTCATTTTGAAGACAATCTTGAATTCTACTTGGTGCAACAGTTCATTGAAGGGCATGCCCTCAGTGTAGAATTGCCACCTGGTGATCGCTGGTCCCAAAGCAAAGTTTTTCAACTACTGTGGGAGGTCTTGAGTATCCTGAATTTTGTCCACAGTTGCGGACTGATCCACAGAGATGTCAAGCCCAGTAATATTCTTAGACGAAAGCAAGACAATCGGTTAGTCCTGATTGATTTTGGTGCGGTCAAGCCAATTTGGAATCAATTGATTATAAATCAAGGAAAAACTTCAAACTTCATTCCCCTTGAATATACAACCATTGCGATCGGTACACCAGGCTATATGCCCCATGAGCAACAACGAGGCAAACCACGTCCTAATAGTGATATCTATGCCCTAGGTATGATTGCTATCCAAGCACTAACAGGAGTGCATCCGACACAACTACCTGAAGACCGCAATACAGGTGAAATTCTTTGGCAAGAGTTAGCTCAAGTTAATGAGAAGCTTGCTTTAGTACTCAATAAGATGGTATGTCACCACTTTAGAGACCGATATAACTCGGCAAAAGAAGCATTAGAAGCGCTTGCGCCACTCACTGATTTTTACACGTCAACACAACAGTGGGCTTCTACTCTTCTACCACAAAATGTAAGATCCGAGTACCAAAACTCCTTTCCTGAGCAGAATGTTAACCAAGTTTTTGAGAACAACCTATCCGCACCACTTTTAAACAACCAAACAAACAATATTTCAGAACAAGAGATAGTGGAGTTAGTAACCAAACTCTACACACCAACACAGGAGTCAACTCTTAATCCATCATCAGAAAACGATCAGACTATTTGTATTTCTCCAGGAAAACTGACTTTACTCACTGGCTTAATGTTGGGCGTAGTATCTGGTTTGATTTTCATGGTTTTTAGCTACTGGTCTGTGCAAATGATTGCTCCTATTCCTAAAATTCAAAATCCTTCACCTGAAGCGTCAAAGGTCTTACAGTAATTCAACTTCCCGCGTGAATTACCGTAAATATTGTGGTGTAGCTAAGTATCCTAACAAAGCTGTGGAAGTCTCAAGACCCTATCTGTAAGACTTGCACTTGTTCTTTTGCAGCAATAAGTGTCGTACCCACAGGTAGAACCGCTAAGCCATTGGTTTGAGCTAAATTAATTAAGTTGCCAGAATTTTGAAGACCACCTGCTGGCTGAAATTCGTAAACTCCATTTTTGACGGACAACTGACCCCAAACATAAGTTTCGCGCTTACCACCTGAACACAACTCCTGACGCGCCAGCGCTTTGATATATACTGGTTCCCAACCTTGAGCAAGTCCTGAAAGTTTTTTGATAGCTGGTTGTACAAATCGCCAAAAAGTCACCAAAGCAGCAACGGGGTTTCCTGGTAAACCAAAGTACACAATTGGACGTACATCGTTTTCAAATGTGGCAACTGTCAGGGGTTTACCAGGTTTAGTGGCAATATCACGAACGTGAATTTTGCCTCCCAGTGACTCTAAAATTTGCTCAACATAATCATAATCTCCCACAGAGACACCCCCCGAAGAGATAACGATATCAGCATGAGCTATAGCGTAAGCAATAGCTTCCTTGAGCGCTTCTGGTTTATCCTTAACAATTCCTAACATTATAGGCTCAGCACCACTTTGTCGAATTAAAGTTGCCAAGGCATACCGGTTTGAATCTACAATTTGACCAGGTTGCAATGGTTTGTCAGGTGTAACCAGTTCATCTCCTGTAGAGAAAATAGCAACACGGGGACGGCGAAAAACCTTCAGTTGGGTACATTGAAATGCAGCTAATACAGCAATTTCTGAAGCCTTCAACAGAATACCTGGTGGTAGTAATTGTTCCCCCGCTCGGTAGTACATTCCCCGTTTTCTCACAAATTCTTGCAGTTTTGGAGCTGTAAGGATAATCACACGGTTTCCTTCCCGACGTGTTCTTTCTTGCATCACAACTGTATCAGTACCCGTAGGCATGACTGCACCTGTAAAAATTCGCGCCGCTTGCCCTGATTGAATAGTAGATTTCGGTTGAACCCCAGCAGGAATTTCTTCAACAATCTCTAAAACTGCTGGCTTGTCCTCGTTACAGTTGTACACATCTTCATACCGCACTGCATAGCCATCCATTGCTGAGTTGTCCCAGTGGGGAAAATCCAGTTCACTAGTCACCTGTGATGCTAAAATGCGATCTGCGCTCCGCGCAGCAGCGTCCCTTGCGCGTCTGGTAGAGAAGCCATCGCTCCAAGGGGACAAATCCAAAAGAGTATCACCTGTTGATAACAAATCAACCAATTCTGTATCTTGTTGAGTATTCAGCGGTTGTACTAGATTGAAAATAATATTTTCTGCATCGCTAACTGATAGCATAATATCGTCCTCGTAATAACCTAACCAAGAAACTTTCCAAACACAAAACTAAAACAATCAAAATACTAAGAGCGTCTGGACTCGTCACCTTAAGACGACATGAGTTACATTGTGAAAAGGTCAATGTAGATGCAGCAATTAGTTTACTACTTGCTGGTCAATAGCCGGATTAGTTACAGTCTCAAAACTTTTTGTCACTGATTATTATTTTATACTGCGGCTGGTAAGGAGCCATTTTTAAATAAAGTTTCCATAAAGATTGTATAAAGCAATGCCATTATTACCGATAACCCCTTAGCAACAGTGACTACTGACACAGCACAATTCATACATATAGTTCAACATCATAATAACGTCGTCATTATATTTCGCTGCGAAGAACTATCCCAAGTTCACATCACAGCAGTAAAATAACTTAATTTTATGAATAAGGCATCAATTAGCATTCTTTTAGTAGAAGATAATCCCACCGATGCCAAGTTGTTGCAGCAAACACTTTGGCATTTAGGTAAGGAAAAATGGCGTGTGGTACATTTGGAGCGTCTCAATGATGCGCTCAAAGCCTGTAGCAAAAACGTTTTTGATCTAGTTTTGTTAGACCTTTCTCTACCGGATTCTCAAGGATTGAACACTTTGGCAAAATTTTCTACTACAGCACCAAACATCCCAACAGTGGTGCTAACGGAGTTTGACGATGAAAACATTGCTTTACAAGCAGTGGCTAATAGTGTACAAGATTATCTGGTAAAAGGACAAATTACGCCAAATTTACTAGAACATGTTATTCGATATGCTATCGAGCGGCGACAAATTCTGAATGAACTACGAGAATGTCAGCATCGCTTGCAGGGAGTTTTTGAACAAACATCTCAATCAATAGTGCTACTTAGTTGTAAGGGGATGATTGTGGAAATGAACCAATCTGCCCTGAATTTGTGGCGTACTCAACAAGATTGTGTTGGCAAACCGTTGTGGAGTCTTGAAAGCTGGAATTTATCTTCTGTAAATCCAGGGTGGTTGAAAAGTATTATTGCCAAAGCTGCTGATGGTGAGTTTCTCCGCCATGAATTGCAATTACGCAGCGCAAACGATTTTATCCAGTGGATTGACTTTTCCGTCAGACCGTTAAAAGATGAAACTGGAAAAGTGGTGCTACTGATTGTCGAAGCTTGTGATGTTAGCGAGCAAAAACGCGCTGAAGCAGAGATGATCAAAGCATGGCAACAGGAACGGGAACTCAACGAAATGAAATCTAACTTTGTTTCGATGGTCTCCCATGAGTTTCGCAATCCAATGTCCGTGATTCGCACAGCAGTAGAACTACTCGAATCATATAACCATCAGTTGTCTGACCCGCAAAGAAGTAAATACTTTGGCAAAATTCAAACTGCCATACGTCAGATGCAGCAATTATTAGATGAAGTTTTATTTTGGGGCAGAAGTGATGCAGGCAAACTACAATACGAACCTACACCGCAAGATTTAGAACATTTCTGTAGCGAACTTACACAAACTTTACAATTAAGTGCTAGTGGAAAACACCAAATTATTTTTAGGTTTCAGGGAAAACGTACTCCAGTTCTGGTAGATGAAAATTTATTGCGTTACATTTTGACTAATTTACTTTCCAATGCCATCAAGTATTCTCCTCAAGGAGGAGTAATTCGATTTGATGTAATTTGTCAAGATGATACTATCACGTTCCAAATCCAAGATTCTGGTATTGGTATCCCTATCAAAGACCAACAACTTTTGTTTGAAACTTTCCATCGTGCCAGCAATGTAGGTACTATTCCAGGAACAGGACTGGGACTATCGATAGTTAAAAAGTGTGTTGAACTGCATCAAGGTCAGATCGACTTAGAAAGCCAAGTGGGAGTAGGGACAACATTTACAGTCAAGCTTTCATTGAATCATCAAAGTTTGCAGTCCTTAGAACTTATTGAAAGTGGTTCAGATTTACAAAGTTTGAAGCACAAATCTCATCGGCTCTCTGCCGGAAAGAATGCGTAAGTAAATTTAACATTAAACTAGAGGGAAAAACAAAACCAACCTCCAAACTTCCTCTAAATACGCATCTTAAATATGTCTATTGAACAAGTTCCTCCCAAACACTATCCTAAAGTTGATTTTGGGCGAAGAGGAATGGCATCAGGCATTGATTTTCTTTGTGTCTGGACAGTGAGTTCCTTATTGGGAAGTTCTCAAGTCGGTGTGCAAATTCTTCAGATACTAGTTTTTACTATTGCTTGGGTAATTTTACGGGTTATTGTACCTTACAACAATCAAGGGCAAAGTTTAGGGCACTATGCTTTTGATATCAAGGTATTAGAAATCGAACGAGGTAGAGTTCCTGATTTACAATCTCTTTTGAAGCGAGAAGGAATAATCGGACTTGGGGCACTTCTGGTTTCGATCGCTCTGAGTAACATCATACGTAATCCCACTGCTATACTGCTATTTGTTCCCTTGGCAATAGACTGTGGTGCAGCTTTTTCTGATACCCAACTGCGGCAAGCTTTGCATGACCGCTATGCCAAGACTATGGTCGTTTCGTCGCGTCGCGGCTATTCTCTTGACATAAAAATTAAGCGGTTAGTTGAAAAAAGGCGGCGAAATATGAGATAATTGTTATTTGTGTTAAATCAGGGAACAGGGAACAGGAAACAGGGAATAGGGAACAGGGAACAGGGAACAGGGAACAGAAGAAGCGATTTCTTGACCTCTGTGATAACTCATAACTAAATAACTGGTAACTGGTAACTGATAACTGCTGATTCTCCTCCAAATCCACTTTTTGTAAGATTATGGCCAAGAGTAAAGGTGCCCGGATAATAATCACACTCGAATGTACTGAGTGTCGTACGAATTCAGATAAGCGGTCTCCTGGAGTTTCGCGTTATACAAGCACAAAGAATCGTCGAAACACCACCAATCGACTAGAACTCAAAAAGTTCTGCCCGCACTGCAACAAACATACCGTTCACAAGGAAATTAAGTAACAATGAGCTATTACCGCCGTCGTTTATCCCCGATTAAGCCGGGAGAACCAATTGATTACAAAGATGTTGATTTGCTGCGTAAGTTTATTACTGAGCGAGGCAAGATATTACCTCGACGGATTACTGGACTGACATCTCAGCAACAGCGAGAGTTGACATTATCAATTAAACGTGCTCGTATTATGGCATTGTTGCCGTTTATCAATGCTGAAGGCTAATAATAGTTAAGAGTGATGAGTTAAGAGTAATGAGTAATTGACTCCTAACTCCTAACTCCTAACTAAAATCTCAAATAAAAATTCTGAATATAAATCATTGCGAGGCTTGTGGAGAAGGGGACGCTAGTTGAATTTCGACTTGGTAGCGATCGCCGTTTGGGTGTAGTAGACCGCCCAGACGGCAAAACTCGTTTGTTTGTAGTAGATGAACGTGGTCAATCCCACAGTCTCGCACCTCGGCAAATAACTTACGCAGTGACTGGGGAAACGTACAAACCTTCACAAATCTCCGGATTCTTAGAGGAAGTTAAGCCTTATTTAGACCCATCCAGTCTAGAAGTAGCTTGGGAATTACTCGTAGAAGGTGGGGAAACAGTAACGCCTTGTGAGATGGCAAATTTACTGTTTTCTGAATCACAAGCACCTTATTGCTACGCTGCGTATCTTTTATTATCAGATGATAAAATTTACTTCAAACAGAAGGGAGACGCTTACGAGGCGCGAAGTGCAGCTCAAGTCGCAGAACGCAAACACCAACTAGAAATAGAGGCACTCAAAGCTAAAGGACAGCAGGAATTTCTGGCTAGAGTAGAACAGGCGCTCAAAGGTGAACCAGTAGAATGGCAACGCTATGATCGCCACCGCCTAGAAGCCATAGAAAAATATGCAGCGTTAGTTGCTGATATAGTACGTGTCGGGTTAAACTATGACTCCCTAGCTCGTGCTTATCCTCCCCCAGCATTGGTTTTGGAAACGATGAATATGCTGGGACGTCCCGCAACCCCCCAAGGAGCATTTCAACTGTTAGTGGATTTGGGTTGTTGGAGTCCTTATGAAAACTTATTTTTACGTCGTTCGTCAATTCCGGTACAGTTCGCTAGCAAGGTATTAGAAGTGTCGCAACAGCGATTGGAATCACATCCACCAGACAGAGACGTCAACCGCCTGGATTTGACTCATCTTAAGGTGTACACAATCGATGACGAAAGTACAACCGAGATAGATGATGGTCTAAGTTGGGAATTGCTTGGCGATGGCAGAGAACGGTTGTGGGTGCATATTGCTGATCCGACACGCTGGTTGATACCAGAAGATGAGTTAGATTTAGACGCAAGAAAGCGAGGCAGTACAGTATATTTGCCGACAGGCATGGTTCCTATGTTCCCTGAAATTCTGGCAACAGGACCAATGAGCTTGGTGCAGGGAAAAATCTGTTATGCCTTGAGTTTTGGAATTATTTTAGATGACAGCGGGGCAGTAGAAGATTACACCATCCATCCAAGTTTCATTAAACCAACCTATCGCCTGACTTACGAAGATGTTGACGAAGTGTTGGATTTGGGCGTGCAGGCAGAATCAGAAATTGCGGCGATCGCCAATTGGGCACGACGACGTAAAACTTGGCGGTATTCTCAAGGAGCAATCAGCATCAACATGCCCGAGGCAATGATTAAAGTCAAAGGCGACAATATCAGCATCGATATATTACAAGACTCCACATCACGGCAATTGGTCGCTGAGATGATGATTGTTGCTGGCGAAGTTGCTGCTCGTTACGGTCAAAAGTATAACATACCCTTGCCCTTTCGCGGTCAACCACAGCCGGAGTTACCTCCGGAGCAAGAACTGCTACAACTGCCAGCAGGATTTGTCCGGGCTTGCGCGATGCGTCGTTGTATGCCTAAGAGCGAAATGAGCATAACCCCCGTGCGTCATTCTGGTTTAGGTTTAGACACTTACACCCAAGCCACTTCTCCCATCCGTCGGTATAGTGATTTGCTGACTCACTTTCAACTGAAAGCACACCTACGTGGTGAAGTGTTGCCCTTTTCAGCGGAACAGTTAAAACAAGTCATGATGACCGTATCTTCAATCACCCAAGAGGTGACAATGGTAGAACGGCAAACGAATAGATATTGGGCTTTAGAATATTTGCGCCGTCAGCCTGATGAAATTTGGGAAACAACAGTGCTGATGTGGTTGAGAGAAGATAGTGGCTTAGCCCTGATTTTGTTAGAAGATTTAGGCTTGCAGTTGCCAATGTTATTTAAACGTTCTGTGAATTTGGGCGAACAGATGTTAGTGAAAGTCCTTCATGCTGATCCACTTAGAGACGTGATTCAGTTTCAGGAAATTATTTATCAAGAAGCCCAACCTACGGCGAATTCTATGTAATTCCATGCTGTGTGGCTGCTGTTCTTGTAATGATGGGTGGTTAATAACCTTGCAATAAGATGATTTTTTTAGCCGATGGCGCGGATGGGTAGGTGTAGAAAAATGGGTTTAGAAAAAAATGCTTGGATGGCTTACAGGACAAGGATTTCGGAGAAAATTATTTTATAACCATCCGCGCTCTTTGCCCTGACTGGATTTCAGCGATTTACCTGTCAATTAATTTACTTTTTTGCATGTTATGATCAGAGCATCCGCGCTTTTGAACCTTGAAAACTTTATATGGTGCAGTTTTCTGAGTGCCGCAGTTGAAATTTCTCTTACTCCCTATTAGGGATTGAAACAAGGTTGGAAAGTTCTTTGATGAGATCAGCTAAAGTTGAAATTTCTCTTACTCCCTATTAGGGATTGAAACAGGTGAATTATTCCCCAATGTTTTTGGTACATCAGGCGTTGAAATTTCTCTTACTCCCTATTAGGGATTGAAACTTATTCATTGAAGTTTGTTTTTTTTCTGATATTTGTGTTGAAATTTCTCTTACTCCCTATTAGGGATTGAAACAAATCTATCCCTACGCCTAACGCATCATTTAATTGTTGAAATTTCTCTTACTCCCTATTAGGGATTGAAACTTTAAGTCAATATTTGGCGGCGGCTTCAGCATATTACCATGTTGAAATTTCTCTTACTCCCTATTAGGGATTGAAACGAATCGGACGAGTTTCCCAGTCTACGGTTAAGCTCTACGTTGAAATTTCTCTTACTCCCTATTAGGGATTGAAACTAGAAAAATTTTTGCACACAGTGAATTTGACAAAATTGGTGGTTGAAATTTCTCTTACTCCCTATTAGGGATTGAAACGTCTTCATACTATACCTAACGCTCTAGACTCAAGTATGTTGAAATTTCTCTTACTCCCTATTAGGGATTGAAACTAAATACTTCTGTACCTGACTGGGGACAATACCATTGTTGAAATTTCTCTTACTCCCTATTAGGGATTGAAACTTTAATACCTCATTATGAAGGGCTAATGACTGAAGAGTTGGTTGAAATTTCTCTTACTCCCTATTAGGGATTGAAACACCATAAACCCGTCCGGTGAAGTGTCTCTTAGTGGGTTGAAATTTCTCTTACTCCCTATTAGGGATTGAAACAAATGACAAAACCCTGGGGAAGGAATAAACCCAACCCAGTTGAAATTTCTCTTACTCCCTATTAGGGATTGAAACTCTACTACCCAGCCTGTTCTGGGAACTTTTAGCCCGGTCGGTTGAAATTTCTCTTACTCCCTATTAGGGATTGAAACCCAAGAATCAAAGAGGGCTACAACCTCAATAAATAGTTGAAATTTCTCTTACTCCCTATTAGGGATTGAAACATAGGTAACACTGATGTACGCAGGGTAACCTTAAGTGGGTTGAAATTTCTCTTACTCCCTATTAGGGATTGAAACTTACAAGATAAAAGACGCCAGCGTTTTAGAGACAATTGTTGAAATTTCTCTTACTCCCTATTAGGGATTGAAACTTATCTTGAGTGTAGTCCCACCAACGACTAACAGTTGAAATTTCTCTTACTCCCTATTAGGGATTGAAACACGTCTGGTTGATGCACGATGGAATTGTACAGCTTGTTGAAATTTCTCTTACTCCCTATTAGGGATTGAAACGTCTAAAGGTCTCTGAAGTACTTCCCAAGAAACTTGTTGAAATTTCTCTTACTCCCTATTAGGGATTGAAACAAATAAACAACCGCACCTCCACCACCTCACCATTTAGGTTGAAATTTCTCTTACTCCCTATTAGGGATTGAAACATAACTCAAGCAGACCATGATCAACCAAGCGATCGTTGAAATTTCTCTTACTCCCTATTAGGGATTGAAACAACATGGGCATATTGACGTCGCAAAGAACAGGAAGGTTGAAATTTCTCTTACTCCCTATTAGGGATTGAAACCAGCAACCCAGCTAACAACTTAAATCGATCAGCCCTAGTTGAAATTTCTCTTACTCCCTATTAGGGATTGAAACATCAATGACAAATTCAAAAGACAGTACGAAGCAAGGTTGAAATTTCTCTTACTCCCTATTAGGGATTGAAACTCAACAGAAGCAAGCTTACAAGACCGAACTCAAGGTTGAAATTTCTCTTACTCCCTATTAGGGATTGAAACCTGATTCTGGAACTTTGGAACCCGAACTAAAACGTTGAAATTTCTCTTACTCCCTATTAGGGATTGAAACCTGCTACCGTGTAATTTTCCGGGCGATCGCTTCTGTTGAAATTTCTCTTACTCCCTATTAGGGATTGAAACTTCATAGCGATCGCGCATCACCAGATATTCCAGCGTTGAAATTTCTCTTACTCCCTATTAGGGATTGAAACCAATTAATAAAAATGACATTTTTTAGCCGAGAACGTTGAAATTTCTCTTACTCCCTATTAGGGATTGAAACTAGCCTATCCAAAATATCTCCCGAAAAAATAGAGCGTTGTTGAAATTTCTCTTACTCCCTATTAGGGATTGAAACAAACACCAAGCGACACCTATCCTCGTCGGAAGTTGAAATTTCTCTTACTCCCTATTAGGGATTGAAACTTGAACTGCGTCTACTTCCTTAAAGTTCCGAATATCTGTGAGTTGAAATTTCTCTTACTCCCTATTAGGGATTGAAACCTGGGATGATTCTTTCCACACCTTCAGGAGCGCTGGTTGAAATTTCTCTTACTCCCTATTAGGGATTGAAACTTTGGTCTTGTCGCTTCTTGGTATTTCTCGGACAAGTTGAAATTTCTCTTACTCCCTATTAGGGATTGAAACCCGCGTAATCCAGCTACTGGCAATTCCTGTATTTTTAGTTGAAATTTCTCTTACTCCCTATTAGGGATTGAAACTTAATAATGTAGACAAACAGATAGCAATCGGTGTTGAAATTTCTCTTACTCCCTATTAGGGATTGAAACTTCTTTTGAAATTGTATAGAGCACACTTAAGTACTCTGGAGTTGAAATTTCTCTTACTCCCTATTAGGGATTGAAACACAACCCAGCGAGAAGTCTCAAAATCAGAGTCATCGTTGAAATTTCTCTTACTCCCTATTAGGGATTGAAACAGCTACAGCATCAACCACAACTGGTGACGAACCTGAAATGTTGTTGAAATTTCTCTTACTCCCTATTAGGGATTGAAACAAGACTATTCCCTTGCAAATCGCAGGTACGCTCAAGGTTGAAAGTTCTCTTACTCCTATTAAGATATTAAGATATTAAGATTTTAATGACTTTTAATGCAAAAAAATATAATTCCAGAAAAAAGCTATAGCTAATTATTAGAGGAATAAATTCAAGATTAGCTAAAAATCTTCTCAAGAAAACTATATTATTTATTGATGTAATAAGAAAGTAAATCCTTACCACGTAAGGATTTGAAAGATTTTTGACACATCTCGTTTTAAACTTAGATTTATCTAAGTTGATAAAAAAATACTTTATGATTCAGGATAACCGCACTACGGTACGAAAGGTTTTAATTATTACTTTACTGCTGAATATATTCGTCATGGTGTTAAAAGCTGTCGTCGGAAACTTGACAGGTTCTCTGAGTTTGACAGCTGACGCTTTACATAGTGTGACTGATAGCGCCAACAATATATTAGGATTAATTGCCAGTCGGTTTTCTTCCCCAAGACCAGATCGGGATCACTCACATCTTGCACCTAACCGAACAAACCCGTAAAAGGCAAATAAGGAGTACAA
>NZ_CAWPKW010000302.1:0-36642 GCF_963888615.1 Brasilonema octagenarum UFV-OR1
CCAAACCCTCCTTTTCCTATCTGTCGGATAATGCGGTAGCGTCCACATATTGTTTTTCCCAATATTGAAGTCATCGTCTGTTCAAGAATTTGTCACTGTATTGGAACCATCCTAAATGTTCAAATTGAAGCCAAATGCAGTTCACACGCATTGGGATGGTTCCACTGTATATAGCTTATTCTGTCAGTAGACTCAAGCCCTATCTATCAGGCTGCAAGTGGGAGGATGAGAACCGTGCCAAGCACTCCTTGTGGTTGACTTTTTATTCATATGTCTATATAATGCGAGCCGATCTCAAAAAGCTGATGCTTGAAAGGAGATTGATATAAGACTAAATACTCAACTTAGGCAATCCAAAACTCAAAACTCATCATCACCAAATCCATGCCAGACAGTCATTAGAGCTACGCAATACATCCTCATTTAAATGCACAATAGCTTAACTGCAATTTGAAGGTGCTTATTACATTCTTTAAAGTTATGTAGCCTTTTAATTACGGACGATCAGCCACTGCGGTAAACTAAGCCATGATTATGATTCTTTCAAACCAGAAAAACTCTCTCAAAGGAGCTTTATTTCAATGTCTCATACCGTAAAAATCTACGATACCTGCATCGGCTGTACACAATGCGTTCGTGCTTGCCCGACTGACGTACTAGAGATGGTTCCCTGGGATGGCTGCAAAGCTGCTCAAGTCGCTTCTTCTCCCCGCACAGAAGATTGTGTGGGCTGTAAGCGCTGTGAAACGGCTTGTCCTACTGACTTTTTAAGCATCCGCGTTTATTTAGGAGCTGAAACGACTCGCAGTATGGGTCTGGCTTACTAAATTTTCCCTTTGGAACGCAATTCATTATCTCGATAGCAAGCACTTATTAGTAGTGAAGGCTGGGCATTACGTACCATTTACAACAATGGTGAGTCATGTCCAGCCTGCAATTTTCAGTTATCAGTTATCAGTTACCAGTTACCAGTGATCAATTGTTCACTGGTAACTGGTAACTGTTCACTGTTCCCTGTATACAACAAAGTCATTTTTTTGCCAAAATGCTACCTTTGTGCTATTGACTATACTGTGTGTATTACTCCTATACAAGAGTGGTGTGATCAAATGTGCGGAATCGTTGGGTATATTGGCACTCAAGCAGCAACAGAAATTTTGCTATCTGGGCTGGAAAAACTAGAGTATCGGGGATACGATTCTGCGGGAATCGCCACGATATGGGAAGGTGAGGTGAATTGTGTGCGGGCAAAGGGTAAACTTTATAATCTGCGTTCTAAGCTAGAACAAGTAGAAACACCCTCTCAAATTGGTATTGGTCACACTCGCTGGGCAACTCATGGTAAGCCAGAAGTGTATAATGCCCATCCCCATATGGATGGGGCTATGCGAATCGCGGTGGTGGTGAATGGGATTATTGAAAATTACAGTGAGTTGCGCGAGGAACTGAAACACAAAGGATACCAGTTTCTCTCAGAGACTGATGTTGAGGTTATCCCACACCTGATTGCTGAGTTTTTCAAACATCCCCCTTCTGTTTCTCCCTTCTGTCCTTCTCTCTTGCTTGAGGCTGTTCGGGATACTGTTCATAAACTTAGGGGGGCGTTTGCGATCGCACTCATCAGTGCTGACTACCCCGACGAACTCATTGTCGTCCGACAACAAGCACCTATGGTGATTGGTTTTGGGCAAGGGGAATTCTTCTGTGCTTCCGACACACCAGCCATTATTTCTCATACCCGTGCGGTTTTACCTCTAGACAATGGGGAATTGGCACGTCTGACACCTCTGGGTGTTGAGGTTTACAACTTTGCAGGTGAAAGGGTGAAAAAACAGCCTCGCCTGCTTAACTTGAATCCCACGATGGTGGAAAAGCAGGGATTCAAGCACTTCATGCTCAAGGAAATTTATGAGCAACCAGGGGTTGTACGGGCTTGTTTGGATGCTTACTTCAGTGCTGATTGGAATGTTGGTGATTCAACCAGTTCTCCAGTTAAGCTTGGTTTACCAGAAGAGATTTACGCTAACTTAGAACAAATTCAAATTGTTGCTTGCGGTACGAGTTGGCACGCAGCATTGGTAGGTAAATATTTAATAGAACAACTAGCGGGAATTCCTACGCAAGTGCATTATGCTTCCGAATATCGTTATGCACCTTCACCCCTGACACCAAATACTCTGACGATTGGTGTTACACAGTCTGGTGAAACTGCTGATACGTTAGCAGCTTTGGCGATGGAAAAAGAACGTCGTCAGGATAAAGAACCAAAATATCAAGCACGATTATTAGGAATTACGAATCGCCCAGAAAGTACTCTGGGTCATATGGTATCTCAAATTATTAATACTCTGGCGGGAATTGAAATTGGAGTCGCGGCAACGAAAACTTTTATTGCTCAGTTGATGGCATTTTATGCATTAGCATTAGATTTGGCATATCTTCGCAACAGCATTTCTATAACGAAATTGCAAGAGATTATTGACGGGTTGCGGCAAATCCCAGGTGAAATTGAAGCAACTTTGGAAAAACAAGAGGATTCTATTGGACAATTAGCTCATGAGTTTGCAGAAACTCAAGATTTTATCTTTTTGGGAAGAGGAATTAACTTCCCAATTGCTTTAGAAGGAGCTTTGAAATTAAAGGAAATTAGTTATATTCATGCAGAGGGATATCCGGCTGGAGAAATGAAGCATGGACCGATTGCTTTGTTGGATGCGAAAGTGCCGGTTGTGGCGATCGCCATGCCCGGAAGTGTTTACGAAAAAGTCATTTCTAACGCCCAAGAAGCCAAAGCGCGTGATTCTCGCCTAATTGGTGTCACTCCTTTAAGTCAGGGAGAAGCAGCGGAAATCTTTAACGACTTTATCCCAGTTTCCAAAGTTGATGAATTGCTTTCTCCAATTCTTACAGTTATTCCCCTGCAATTGTTGGCTTATCACATTGCAGCACTTCGCGGTTTGGATGTTGATCAGCCTAGGAATTTAGCGAAGTCTGTGACGGTTGAATAATATTATTTCAGCTAAAAAAATTATTGTGGAGGAATAATTCGGTTAAACAATAGACCTCTTGCAAAAGTCCAAAAGTTGGGGATGTCATTCTGAACGAAACGTAGTGCAGTGTTCGCCTTGGCGTGGCGAAGCCTCAGAATCTCGCGAGATGTTTCGCTCCGCTCAACATGACATTTTAAGTATTTATGCAAGAGGTCTAATAAATAATTCGATTCAACAATATATAAAGCGGTTGAACAATAACCTCTGAACTCGACTTTATCCATTTAGGCAGCATAGCCCAAGGTATCGGTTAAACGTTCCTACAAAGCACGAGGGATTTTTACCATATCGGTATCGGGGTGCGACATTGAAAAAGTACAATCATGTCACTCAAAAAGTGTCGCGCCTGCATCATACCTAAATTGCCTATTTTGTAAAGTTGTATTACAAAATTCCTTCAAAACTGTATAAGTTAGTTTTGCTTGCACCTATATAAATTATTGGCTGTATTTTTTTAAAATTTTTCTTCTATCTAAAGATTGATTTTTACTATATTTACTCTCTTTAAGTAGATTTTCGGAACCAATTATGTAAAAATGACTTACGTTACTACCTAAAAAACCTACACCTAAAAATAATTAACGGTGTTATTAGAACACCTGTTCAGTAACACAACAGAAGGTTATGGATTTTTTTGAGTAAATCTGCAAAATGAGAACTTATGCATCTGACTGCATATCAATAAAGAAAATACACTTATTACTATAAGTAGAGCAACCAAACAGAAATCATCAATGAGGAGTGTAGGCGAATGGCTAAAGAACTGATGAAGGATATAGTAGTGCTGGTACCTGGAATTACGGGCAGCGTGCTGCAAAAAGATGGTAAAGATATCTGGAATCCACCATATCAAGTATTGTTGAGCGCTATTGGTGAGACACTTAGGGTACATTCGGGGTTAAAAGATTTGACTCTACAAGAAGATGACATTGAAAGAGATTATTTAGACGATGGTATTAAAGCAACAGGTTTAGTTCAGCGTGCAAGTTTGGTTCCTGGATTTTTTAAACTTATTGACGGTTACTCCTATATTCGCGATCAACTAACCGAAAACTTTGCTGTCACTCCTGGCAAGGTAGACGAGGATAAACCCGCGAACTATTTCGAGTTTGCTTATGACTGGCGACGGGATAATCGGGTAGCAGCTAGGTTATTAAAGAAGCTGATTGACAAAAAATTACGTATATGGCGAGAAAGGATGAATCCTCACGCAAAAGTAATTCTCATTGCTCATAGTATGGGAGGGTTAGTTTCCCGTTATTATGTGGAACATGAAGGAGGTTGTAAAGATTGCAAGCTTTTGGTGACTTTAGGCACTCCGTATCGTGGTTCTGTAAAAATACTGGATTATCTGGCAAATGGCTACCTAAAAAATAGCTGGCTAATAGATCGACTAGCTGCTTTGACGCATTGGAGGGAAGTCTTGCGATCCTTTACCTCAGTGTATCAATTGCTGCCAACGTATCCAGTAGTGAACATTGATGGCAATTGGCAACGGATAGCGGAAATTGATGGTATACCTGGTGTGGTAAAAGAGCGAGCAATAGAGGGGCGAAAGTTTCTGAAATGTATTGAGTTACCCAAGAATGCAGGTGCCTATACCTTTACGCCAATAATCGGTATAGGGCAAAAAGACACATTCCAATCTGCAACCTTCTCCAATGGCCTTTTAAAAGCCAGCAATAAACTACCAAATCAAGAAAATGAAGAATCCCTTCTTCATCCTAGTTACGCAACTGGTGATGACACCGTACCGCTATTATCTGCAATACCAAAGGAACTTTCTCAGACATCACAGGTATCTTTTATTGAGCTTCATGGTTCGTTGCAAAGTAGTGATCACTTGTGGGAGAATTCGCTGAAGCCTTGCTTAATCGCATCGCAAAATCCTCTACATCTAGAAGAATACTTTAACAATCCTCAAACCATTGAGTCTGCGCCACAAAAGTCCGGTATTAGTCTCAGTGTTGATGACTTGTACCTCCGTGATGAAGAAGTCACATTGGGTGCGGAAATTATTAATGTTAAGTCTGATATTTTGGAAGAAACTGGAAACTTTGGTGGGTTACGCGCAATTATTACACCAGTAAACGTAAACGGAGAACAAAAAACCGTAGTAGAATATTTTGACCAAAAACACGATACTCAATATAAGAAGATTCTAGAACCTAATAAACTACTGCCTGGATTGTACCGTTTGGAAGTGGATGCAAAAGATGTACACGAGTCTGCACCAAATGCTTTACATAGTTTATTTCAAGTGATGGAATAAGGCAAATTGCACTTTTATAGTATCCGTTCAATAAATCGGGACGGACTACCAGATCGGGAACGATTTTACGCTATCTGAGGCTTGTCACTGAGCGATTTACCCCAGATTATTGAGCGCTTACCTTTTATAGTAGTTGGAGAATGTAATGGGACAATTGTTGTGGAAGAAAAGTAAAGAGGAAGAACGTATAGATTTAGCTAAGTACGTCATTTTTTATAAATACTCAAAAGCGGTTAAGGAGTTTATTAACAAAGCTAATGCATCTAACCATGTACTTGCTAATAGTAATGATTATCAAACTATTGAAAAACGCCCCAAGTTAGTAGAAAACATTTATAACGCTTTATGTGACAGCAAGTTGAGCTATAACTTACATAAAGGTTCTTTATTATCTAATAACGACGAACAAGAAATCAGAACACCAGAAGAAATTCTTCATGGAAAGGAAGGAACTTGCCTGGATTTGGCAATTCTGTTTTGTGCCATTTGTTGGAAGTATGATTTATTACCAATTTTAATTTTACTGGATGGTCATGCTTTAGCAGCCGTATCTCTCACTCATCGACTACGTGATTGGAAAAAGAGCGATCGCAGAAGGAAAAATGATTTTTGGAAGAACTCTGGAAAACTGCCAGATCCTGTTTCAGATTTAGATGCCGCTCGAAATTTTTGGGGCACAATGAATCCATACTACTTAGCTGTTGAATGTACAGGGTTTGCCTTTAGTACAACTCTTAAAGACAGTAATTTTACCAGAAAAAATGGTTTTTTGTCATTTGATCACGCGATTGAATATGGTAGTAATCAACTAGAAGATAAGCAGGAGAATAAAAAGTTTATATGTGCTCTTGATATTCCGATAGCTTACTACTTTTGGCGGTTTAAATTATGCCGTGAGCGGTTAGAACCTGCTAACCTTAAAACTTTAACAAATAATAGCAAAAACCTGCTTAAGGATATTTACGTTTCTTTAGGGTTGGTAGAACGTAAATCTGATGCAAAACGCCGGGCTAATCAAGATTTAGTCAATCCCGAAAAGTCGAATTTCAATCAACCTGATAAAGAAGAAATCGTAAAAAAGTTTGTTAATGATGAATTTTTTACCCAAGTTTTGCAGCAAAAAAACAGTAGCAAAAGTAAAGGAAAGCGACTAGTAATTGTTGGCGATCCAGGAGGTGGAAAAACTACTTTTTTACAAAAGATTGCTGATTGGGTTATAGAACAGGAGGAAGGCTTACCGATTTGGATTTCTCTGGCAGATGTTAAAAATAATTCAGTGGAAGAACAAGGTTTCAATGATCCAGGTTGGCTGTATCGGTATTTATCACAAAAATGGCTGACAGATGCATTTCAGGCTCCACAAAAAACGTCTGAAACATTGCAGGATCTTTTTTATGAAGAAGTTATTGAAAGTGGTCAGTTATGGTTAATGTTAGATGGGGCTGACGAAATGGCAGTCAGTTATTCCTTGAAAAAAATCGGAGAACAGCTAGATAAAACATGGACTGATAAAATAACAGTAGTGCTGAGTTGTCGTTTAAATCTGTGGGAATTACAAAAAGACTTTCTCATTAAAGAAAATAAAAAGGATGGTAAAAATTTTGATGTTTACCGCACTCTAGATTTTCATTACCCTGAACAAGTACATCAATTTATTAAAAATTGGTTTGGGGAAGACAATCCAGACGGAAAGAAGTTACAAGATAAATTAAAAGAAGATAGTCGGGAACGTTTGCGAGACTTGGTCACAAATCCTTTACGGTTAACACTATTGTGTCATATTTGGAGTGAAAATTCACAGAGATTGCCCAATACAAAGGCTGATTTCTATCAATTCCTTGTAGACAATTACAATCAACTGAAAAAGGACGTTTATTCAAAATTTCAGATTCCAGAAGGAATAAGAAAGGAACTGAATCCGAAGTTGGGAGAACTGGCAAGACACGCTATTGATGATGTGAATTGTCGATTTCGACTGAGAGAAAGTTTTATTAAAAAATATCTCCACCATGATCCAAATGACGAAAAATCCTCCTTATTCTTGTGGGCGTTAAAGTTAGGATGGCTGTTGGATATAGGCTATCCTACAGAAGGAGAAAACAATTCATACGAAAAAGTATACGCATTTTTCCATCCGTCGTTTCAGGAATATTTCGCGGCGACAGTAGATAAGACTTACGACTTTTTTCTACCCAGTGAACACAAAAATAGACCTGTAAAAGATGAGAGCTATCGAATTTTTGAACCGCAGTGGAGAGAGGTGATTTTGCTGTGGTTGGGGCGCATTGATGTAGATAATAAGCAAAAGGAAGATTTTATTCAAAGATTAGTAAACTTTGAAGACGGGTGCGGGAAATTTTATCAGTATCGAGCTTATTTTCTTGCTGCGGCTGGAATTGCAGAGATTATACAATGTGATGAGCAGCTAGTGGATAAGATTGTAAACCAGATTGTAACGTGGGAATTTGGTGATTTCGATTCTAAAAAAAGAGATTGGGTCAAATTTCCTAATGACTTTGCAAATGAAGCTAGTAGAACACTGCAACAAACTCAGAGAACCAAAGCAATTGATGCCTTAGTGCAACTGCTGTCCAAGAATGATCTCTATGACTCCACCCGTAGGCAAGCGGCAGAAAGCTTGGGGAAAATTGACCCAGGCAATCAAAAAGCAATTGATGCCTTAGTGCAACTGCTGTCCAAGAATGATCTCCATGACTTCACCCGTTGGCAAGCGGCAGAAAGCTTGGAGAAAATTAACCCAGGCAATCAAAAAGCAATTGATACCTTAGTGCAACTGCTGTCCAAGAATGATCTCCATGACTCCACCCTTCGGCAAGCGGCAGAAAGCTTGGGGAAAATTGGCACTGACAATCAAAAAGCAATTGATGCCTTAGTGCAACTGCTGTCCAAGAATGATCTCGATTACTACATCCGTTGGCAAGCGGCAGAAAGCTTGGAGAAAATTGACCCAGGCAATCAAAAAGCAATTGATGCCTTAGTGCAACTGCTGTACAACAATCATTTCCATTACTCCGCCCTTCAGCAAGCGGCAAAAAGCTTGGAGAAAATTGACCCAGGCAATCAAAAAACAATCGATGCCTTAGTGCAACTGCTGTCCAACAATGATCTCGATGACTCCACCCGTAGGCAAGCGGTAGAAAGCTTGGGGAAAATTGGCACTGGCAATCAAAAAGCAATTGATGCCTTAGTGCAACTGCTGTCCAAGAATGATCTCAATTACTACGCCCGTTGGCGAGCGGCAGAAAGCTTGGGGAAAATTGACCCAGGCAATCAAAAAGCAATCGATGCCTTAGTGCAACTGCTGTCCAACAATGATCTCAATTACTACGCCCGTTGGCAAGCGGCACAAAGCTTGGAGAAAATTGACCCAGGCAATAAATCTGCGCTAGACGTGGTTGCAGCTTCAAAAGGCTACTTCAATAACTCTCAGGAATTTAGTAATGAGTATTTCTTTGATGTAATTTGGCACTGTTCTGAAAAGATACTCTACCCTGAATTCTACCAAGCTTGGCATAGAGACTCCCGTACTAACCCCATAACACAAATCCTTAAATCTTTGAAAAGAGGATTGACAAAATTACGGATGTATGTTGCAAAGTCAATCTGATTTGCATTGATGGCAGCAAATTCATTGCTTCTTTTTTAGAACAGGAGTGAGATGTTCTCCGTACCCTATCAGCCGGATAGCGCTACACCCAAATTGATAAGCAAACTCAATTGATTCCCCAGCCCCCAAAGCACTGTAAAAGCCTACAGCAAATTCAATACTAGCTTTGTCCCCAATCGCCCTATTCATACCAATAACATAGGGAATATGTTTGACAATTGCCAAAGCTTGAATTTCCGAATAACAAGCATTGAGCAACACGCACTCAACATGATCCGCAAATAACTTAAATAGTTCAGCCAGTGCTTCCCCTTCTACGAGTTGCACATTTCCAGTTTGATCTTCCAACACCAAACCATCATCCCCTGAACCATGACCAGAAAAATGTACAATTCGCGGTTTAAAGTCTAATAAAGCTTGGGAAACATCGCGAATGCGTACAGCCCAGCGTTGCTTCAAATCAAATTGTTCCCGTTTTTTCGCTCGTTGCAATCCTGCATCAATTTCTCTTACCTCTTCATCCAATCTCAAAGAAGAAGTCGTTTTGGGATTAGCTGCTAAAATCAAAATAGTTTTGACAATATAATAATTAGAACTTTGTAATGCCGTTTGTACCATATTTTCTAAATTGACAATTCTGCTATCCTGTTCTGCTAGCAGTAATTTCATTTCTTGTGGTGGTAAGCTTTTTAACTGATTGTAAGTCTCAAAATACTTTGCGCTGAGTTCGGACTTATCAGTATTTGGTGCAGTTTTGGCTCGTAGTAAAAAGTTATTTTCACCTTTAACTTCCATCCCCACAATTCGCAGTCCTGCTTGCGGATTATCCTCCGCTAACTGCTTAAGAGAAATCGCAATAGCGCGGGGATCAACACCGTGATTGTGATAAAGATCAAGGGTGTCGAAAATTGGTTTGATAAAGTCGCCAAACTCTCCATCCGCAAACACTTCCTGCCTATTATCCGGTTTACGCACGGGATCGGGGTTGTCTTTTGTAGGCAGTCTCATGTACACATACTCACATTTAACACCAGTAAATTTAGTTTTATTAGTAATACCCCAATCTTCAATATATGCCCCAGTAAGAGTAGAGCCAGTCAAATCGGTTCCGTCTAACTGTGTTTTTACCAGCTTTGCTCTCGATAAATCAGCATCCTGCAAATTGGCTTCGCCCAGATCAGCACTTATAAAACTGGCGTCTGCTAAATTTGCCCCCTTGAGGTTCACCTCTCGTAAATCAAAATTGTTAAATTTCTTTTCTTGTCCCTGTCCTGTAATTAAGACTTGCTGTAGTTTAGCGTTTTTTAAATACGTTGTTCCAGCGCGAACGCGGTCAAGCATTTTGACTTTTTGGAAGCAAGTACGGGTGAGTTTGGCTTTGCAGAAGTTTGTACTTTTAAGAGTGGCTTGGCTGAAGTTGGCATCTGTTAAATCAGCATTGTGAAAGCTTGTACCTTTAAAAGCTGCGATGGCGATCGCAAAGTTGCGTATCGAAGCATATTTTTCTTCTCCCTGTTGCGATCGCCAAGCAATGTAAGTACCAACTAAGAAAAAGACAACAGCAAAGACAACAGCAAAGGCGACAACATACCATCCTGTGGGAAAAGCGACAGTAGACGCACCAACAATAGGGAAAGCAATGGCAAAGACAAAGACTCCAGCGACAGCGAAGCCTCTTGCAATGGCAAAAGCAACAGCGACAGCGACAGCAAACCCTGCTGCGATTGTAAACGTTCCGGCAATGGCAAATACTCCTGCGAAAGCAATGGCATATTTTGCAGCCACAACAACAGCAACAGCGATCGCTACAGTTCCAGCAACAGCAATAGCAAACGCTCCGGCAATAGTTCCTATATTTGCTTCTATTCCAAAACGAATAATAACTCTAACAAATACAATCAGTACAATTAAGCTTGTCCACCCAACGACTTGGTTTCCTAAGGTGGAACTGTCGAGTATCAACGACACTAGAGTACCAGCACTAGCTGAGAAAAATCCTACTACTCCCCCCAATAACCACGAAACAACTACAAGTAAAATAGCCCAACGTCTTTGCAGCCCCGCTTGTGCGTGACAAAAGTTTGTCCCTGTGAGGATTGCATCTGTAAAATCTGTACTGCGAATATCTGCGTAGCTAAAGTCAGCACCTGTAAGGTCTAGATTTTTAAAAGAGGGTCCTCTGAGATTTTGACCGGAAAAGTTCTGCTGCATAACTGCGTTAGTAGGGAGCTTACACTGTTATTTTCTACCGCTTTTGGCATTTCTTACGCATATTGGGCACCCTAAACTCTCACAGAGCTTCGCAACAGTACTTATTCGGGCGGCGTCCAATACGGTTCGCAATAAGCTTCTCTCTCCCTGCCTGCCCTGCTTGCCTGGCTCAGATAACTTTCCTTAACCGAACCGTATTGAGCGGCGATCGCTCAACTAATTCACCTGATTTGTTAGCAATCAGTCAAAACCCTTGTGGATTAATGGCTTTTCGCAAATTGTCAAACTTTTTTATTGCTTTTTGAAATCACAATCCTAAAAACTTCTCACTTATTGTCTATAGCGGTTCGCAGTTTCGTCCAATACACACCTAACCCCCAACCCCTTCCCTACCAAGGAAGGGGAGTAAGACTCAAAGCCTCTCTCCTTGCAGGAGAGAGGTTTGGAGAGAGGTCAAAAATGTACTGCACCCAACCGAGAACCGCTATAACTTTATTTTTACAGCAATTGCTAAACTTCTACGATATATATATAGTTTCAGAGTCTGAAATTGTCCAACTTTTTTATTTGTCTACATTTGAAAAGTGAGGGTTTAAGTCCCCTGAAAAAATCACCAGGGAACGCATTCCTCCCAACTGAATTTTGTGTTCTGTGTTCTTGTCTTCACTCTGGAGTTTCCAAAGTTTTATTAATCTCGTTTAGTAAGTTCTCCATTGATATAGAGCGAGGTAAGATTTGGGAGGCAAGAGTATTTATTAAAGTTTCTATTGACTCCAATTGGGGAATGTGAGTTTGCTCATCTTCAACCTGATCAGAATTTAACCGCTGATCAAGGAGCAAAACTGGTGGTAAGTCGAAAGGCAACTGTTGCAACGCTTTGAGGGCTGAGTGCACCTCTTTGTTGATGCTAGACTCTCCCAGGCAAATGAGCAGTAGATCAACACTTTGATGGCGAATTTGCTGTAGCAGTTCTGCCCAAGATCGACTCATGGAGGCTTTGAAGCCACCTGTTTGCAGGTACTGAACCAAAGCTTGAAACCACTCAGAACCACGAGAGATAATCCAAGGACACGGAGTATTTTCCCCAGCGATCGGGCTATTCAATGAGAAGTTTTTTGGTGTACGACAACCCTTAATCTGCTTGTGAGTTGTATCTGGTAAATCTGGCAGTATCCCTAAATCCACCACTAAGATGTTGGGTGGGCAGTAGCATGTATCAGATGCAATTTGCAGAGCTGATAATAAAGCATCTGTTTTGCTGCCGTTATGATTTTTGTCTGTGTCCAATGGCGTTAAGCAAGGAAACACAGAAAGCCCAGGTATCACAGAAGCAGCCTGCGTGGTTGACGCATTACAGGTGACAAGCGGTAGATTCGCTAAACGGGGGTGTGATGAGAGTTGTTGCAACAAAGCTTCGGCTGCTGGCATTTCTGTATCCAGCAAAATTACATCAAACTGCCAAACCCGAGTTAGCAATTCTGCCTGATCCAAATCATCTACTTCTATAACCCGATGCTGTTCAAGTAACGATTGCGAAGTCGAAGATTCACTATCAGGATGAACCAACTTCAAAATTTTTAATGGTGTTTTGTTAGCGAAGATTTCTTCATCATCTGATTTTTGCTGCTTTTGTTCTGGTGGAGTACATAAACTTTCTATCAGCGGTGTTAAGACTTGATGCTGTACTGGCAAACTCAAAAAACCATCTGCTTGGTTGGCAAATGCTTGGTCTTTTTCAGCTCCTGTTGCTGTCACAATGGTAGGAATATGAGATGTTGCGACATCGGACTTGAGTAAAGTCAGTACATCCCAACCTGACAGCAAGGGGAGCAACGGATTGAGGAAGATAGCTTTGGGTTGTAAGCGTCGAGCTTTTTCTACAGCCTCACATCCTGATCGGGCAATCACAACTCGATAACCCAAACCTGTCAGTTGTTCGGTCAAATCCTCAATATAGCGAGCAACTGCTTCCACAACTAAGACGAGGGATTTAGAAGAAGTCAACTGATGGGTTGTAGACGCCTGAACGGCGGCTTCCCGTAAAGCCCAAGCTGACTTTCCGTAGACGCCCGTGGAGTGGTTAGACAAATCGAATGACGGCTTTGCTTGTGTAGGCGACTGCGTTTGCGATAAGCCCGCTTGCTGACGCTTTGCGTATCGCGTTGACGTACCTTGTCTGTTGGAGTTACCCGGAACCTGCCCTGGCGCAAAAGCCGTGCCTTTGGCATAAGTCATACCCGTTTGCGCGATTCGTGCAGCAGGTATAAGGCTTGTCGTCGAGTGGGGTTGGGTTGGGTTAATGGGTTGTAGACGTCCTCCAGGGGTTTTCCCATAAGATCCAAGGTGGTTTGCCGTAGACGCCCTTACAGCATCTTCTTCGCTTAATCGGGCAGATTGATGATGCGGCGCAAAAGAAATTGTTCCCATCTCCTCATCTGCCAATCTCCCCGACTCTTTGGGAGGACTGGGTGGAAGAAGTAGTGTAAACTGGCTACCTTTACCCTCACGCGACAAGAAGCTAACATCACCACCGTGAAGACGAGCTAATGCTCTAGTTAAGACAAGCCCCAAACCTGTTCCTTCATGCTGACGGATGAGAGGATTTTCGAGTTGTTGGAATTTTTGAAAGATTAAATGCTGCTGATGTTCTGGAATACCAATACCTGTATCCCAGACTGTAAAGGCAATCCAACCTTCCCAACGGCTAACCCCAAGTCCAATTTCACCAGCTGTTTCAGTAAACTTAAAGGCATTGGAAAGCAGGTGCACCAGCATCTGGCGCAAGCGCAACTCATCCGCCACAATTTGCTCTAAGCCTGGTTCCATTGAGAGAGTGAATTGGTGTTCTTGTGGAGGCGTACTTTGAGCGAGTGAGTTTGAGGAAGCTTTGTTAGTTTGGCTATGAATAGCTTTTGCCTCAGATACAGCACGCTCACAGATTTTTTGAATATTGGCGTTGGTGAGCGTAAGCTCCATTTGTCCCGTTTCCATACGGGTTAAATCCAAAATATCATTAACCACACTCATCAGGTGGCGTCCACTTTGGTGAATCAGTCCTGCATAACGGGCTTGACGCTCGTTTAATTCTCCCAACTGCTGATCCACTAGCAACCGCGATAATCCTAAAACGGCAGTCAGAGGAGTTTTGAGTTCATGACTAATACAAGCTAAAAACTCATCTTTTAACCGGTTGAGTTGAATTAAATCGGCATTTTTCGCCGCCAGTTCTTTGGAAAGCTGCTGCTGCTCTGTGACGTCAGTGGCTAGCATCAGCCACAACTCATTATTGAGTGCTGAGTTTTTGGTAGCCAAAGGTGTTTTTGAATCCGTACTCAGGACTTTCAATTCAGGACTATCTAGAGGGATTTTGGCAAACTGCCAAACCCGCTCTTGACCATTTTGCACTTGTACTATGCAGGTACAAGTCCCTTGTTGGCTATCTAGAAAGCAGCGATTTGGTGCCGGATTTTCAACTATTGGCTGCTGTTGAAGGTTATGAGTATGAGTGTCAGGAGCCGCCCCCAGTGTTGAGCGAGGTAACACATCTTTTTCTGGGATGACTTCGCTTAATCGCGACGAAGAATTTTCTTGACAAAAATGCTGATTATTGCTCAAAAAAGAAGAAATTTTGGCTGCTGTTTGAGTCGCGTACTGTAATTTCTTGGAGGAGACTTTTGCCAAAATCGTTTCTACTTGTCGTCTGACTCCTTCTGGATCTTTTAATGCTCCCAATTGCTGCCACCAAGCTGGATTTTGCGTCACGACTTCGCCGTTGCTTGTTTGTAGCGCTAAAGGCCAAGGCAGGCGTTCTAATAACTGTACAAGTGGCTTACATTCTCGTTTTTGCTCGCCTGTATGAGTTTTCTCAGTGGTTGCCCTAACTCCAGTATCCACAGATGACTTTTGAGGTGCTTTCTTTGAATTTGTCCGCTTAGTCCCCTTATGAGTATCAATTTGGAGTTTTTGTGTTGTCAACAGTTTCAACAAGCGTAAGCTATCCACAAGCCCCAAAAAATTGCCATTTGAGTCAACCAGTGCCCAATCTAAATTCGTGTTTTCTTGAATCTGCTGGGAACCAAGAAACGAACTCAATTGCTCTATACGCAAAGATGCTGGTATTGTTTGTATAGGTTTAATTAACCCTTGACCGAGTGTGGAAAGGGGTTGCTGTAAATCTAAATAGTTAGAATCACCTTTGCCTTGACCTGCTGTCAACAATTGTGGTAGCAAACGGGCAGAGTAAACCAAGCCTAACAAGCATTTTTGCTTATCTAAAACTGCTAGGCGATGGCACTGCTGTTGTTGAAAAATTTCCAGCACAGTTGCCAGAGTAGCTGTTTCTACGCAGCTAGGCACGGTTGCTATAAAGTCAGAAAGCGGGTATCGTAGCATTGACATATGGCAATGAGGTCGCTCTTGTTAGGGGTTGGGCTTCCGGCACCACCAGCTAATTGCCAAAGAAGCTTTGGGTGTTTAAGTTTCAAGCTATATCTTCTAAGAAAACTGAGTAAAGCAATAGTGAGCAAAAATTGAACGGCTTAGAGATGAGCTACTTTGAAGTGACAATTTTTTGCCAGCAAGAGTGCTCAACACAGTGATGGCATTTTTATTTGCCGCTTGACAGTTTGGAGGTGAGTTTACCCTGCACTCAACAGCCAATTTTTGGAAAAAGCTCTCCTAATAAATGGGGAAGTCGTATGCGTTGGCCAGAGCAAGGCTTTGGCAATTGCTCCTGTAGTAAGTGCGATCCTGCGGAAGGGAGCCGCGCTGCGATACGCGTAACGTCAAGCAAGGGGGCTGATCGCACCTCTTGGGGGACACGTAGCGTGTTTTAAGGAGACTACTCAGGAGCCAGCGTTAACAACGAGTGCAAATTTTAGTCGATCAGCGGCTCTCCTCCTGTAGCACCGCACTTCTTTTGAAAGGTAAATTCTCATCCGAACTGCTTGCTGTCTTGTTGCCCTAGGGTATTGTAGGCGTCCACACTGGTATCTTCAAGCGTGTTGAAACTCATCATCGATAGCTACAGCTACACTAATTATCACCCCAAAAATTCGCTATTGAACCTTTAGGAATTATAATGATTTGGAATGCGACAATCGTTTATCTTTGTTTAAGTATCTTATTAATGAGCAAAGTCAATAAATCTATAATTAGGTAGATATC
Source organism: Brasilonema octagenarum UFV-OR1 (assembly GCF_963888615.1). Classification (NCBI taxonomy): domain Bacteria; kingdom Bacillati; phylum Cyanobacteriota; class Cyanophyceae; order Nostocales; family Scytonemataceae; genus Brasilonema; species Brasilonema octagenarum. The sequence goes on from NZ_CAWPKW010000302.1 coordinate 16,328, forward strand.
AATAGTGCATAAATACTACACATAAACAACACGGGAGCGTGGCACCCCCAAAATTAAGACCGGGGTAAAGACGTAGTGAGGGTAGTAGATATGCACATCCTCATTTGACTCAGCGCTTCCTGTACCATGTGCCAAGTTCTATAACTTAGTAGTAGCAACTAACCGTTCATGAGCAAGCACGTGACTTAACACAGTCAGTCCTTTTCGTCAACTGGCAGATTTGCTTTGTACCTTGATATTTACTAAGAAAGTATTTTATTCGGTTATGAGCTAAAGGAGTTTTGAAGTGTAAAAGTTAGAATGACGATTTTCACGCTTGAGCGTGGCTTCACTTTAATAAGAAGCTTCAAAGTTTTTAACAATAGAATCAGTAACTATGATTGATCAACACAAATGTTATTTTCATAATGATTTTCCAGGTAGATATCAAACCATTTTGGAGGACTCAAGTTGATTCAACTAATGAACAACGGTTTTTTGGGCGGATCAGCGACATCACTAATGTGATTTTTACCCAACTTTTTTAATTTTTTGTGAGAGCTACCACGCAAAGGAACGTTCAGTATATACTCAAATTGCTGCCCACAAATATAAATAAAAGATTAAGCTTTAATTGTTCCGATGCTGTTAAATGACACAAGAAGTGAATTCCACCAGTTTTTTAACCAATGACGAGAGCCGAAGAGCAGGTATTATTGCAAGAACTCAAATCAGACTACCGCCATATCCTTATAAATTACTTTACCACTACAGACAAAACACTGAAACACTACATTGATAAATTTATAAATGCAGTCTTTTATGCTAATATTCCTGTGCCTCAAGTCATAGAAATTCATATGGAACTGATTGACGAATTTTCAAAACAGCTAAAATTAGAAGGAAGGAGTGATGAAGCATTACTTGATTACCGTATAACATTGATTGATATACTGGCTCATTTGTGTGAACTATACCGTTGTTCAATTTCTCAATAGCATAACTTAATCAAAGGTTCAACAGTTTTTCTTGGTAGAAATCGCTCCTTTAAATTCCATCACAATTAATAAAAGGATATTGTGGTTTTATCTGTACTTCTAGCCTGTACCTAATATGAATCAACCACGAAGAACCTATGTTCTCAAGCTTTATGTGGCAGGGAATACTGCGAACTCAGTACGGGCATTAAATACACTCAAAAATATTTTGGAACAAGAGTTTCAAGGTGTTTATGCTTTAAAAGTTATTGATGTGCTGAAAAGCCCGCAGCTGGCGGAAGAAGATAAAATATTAGCCACGCCAACATTATCCAAGATTTTGCCTCCACCAGTTCGGAGAATTATTGGAGACCTTTCAGACAGAGAAAGAGTGTTGATTGGATTAGATTTACTTTATGAAGAATTGAGCGAGGACGAGCAAGAACCGTTGGAATAGTAAGTTCTACTACAAAAATAATCAGCAATAGTTACTAATCATTAATATAAAAACTGGGTTTCCTTCCTATTTGTAAACGTCAACATGAGTCATAAAGAAAATTTAGAGCAAACCAAAACACCGACACGAGGTGTAGAAAAAATCCGGACAATGATAGAGGGCTTTGACGATATTAGTCATGGTGGCTTACCTGTAGGAAGAACGACTTTAGTTAGCGGAACCTCTGGAACTGGCAAAACTTTATTTTCTCTGCAATTTCTTTATAACGGTATCACCTACTTTGATGAATCAGGAGTCTTTGTTACATTTGAAGAATCTCCTGGTGATATTATTAAAAATGCTGGTATTTTTGGTTGGGACTTGCAACATCATATCAATGAAGGAAAATTATTTATACTGGATGCTTCTCCAGATCCTGAGGGACAAGATGTTGTTGGCAATTTCGATCTTTCTGCGCTGATTGAGCGCTTACAATACGCGATTCGTAAGTATAGAGCGAAACGCGTTTCTATTGACTCAATTACAGCAGTTTTTCAGCAATATGAAGCTGTAGGAGTTGTGCGGCGAGAAATATTTCGTCTCGTTGCTCGTCTGAAACAATTAAGTGTAACTACAATTATAACCACAGAACGCATAGATGAATACGGGCCTGTTGCCTGTTTTGGCGTAGAAGAATTTGTTTCCGATAATGTGGCGATTGTACGTAATGTTTTAGAAGGAGAACGTCGCCGTCGCACAATGGAAATACTAAAACTGCGTGGTACAACACACATGAAGGGTGAATATCCTTTTACAATTACCAATGCAGGAATTAATATTTTCCCATTGGGAGCTATGCGCTTAACTCAACGGTCTTCAAACGTCAGAGTATCCTCTGGTGTTAAAGCCTTAGACCAAATGTGTGGCGGTGGTTTCTTTAGGGATTCGATTATTTTAGCAACAGGAGCAACGGGTACTGGAAAAACTCTTTTGGTGAGCAAGTTTCTGCAAAATGGCTGTGTTCACAGTGAACGGGTGATATTATTTGCCTATGAAGAATCACGCGCACAACTGTCTCGCAATGCTTACTCATGGGGAATAGATTTTGAGGAATTAGAACGTCAAGGTTTGTTAAAAATAATTTGTACGTATCCGGAATCAACCGGTTTAGAAGACCACATGCAAATTATTAAATCAGAAATTGCTGAATTTAAACCTTCTCGTATTGCCATTGACTCTCTTTCTGCACTAGCACGAGGGGTAAGTAATAATGCGTTCCGGCAATTTGTGATTGGTGTGACGGGTTATGCCAAGCAAGAAGAAATTACAGGCTTTTTTACCAACACAACCGAGCAATTTATGGGTTCGCACTCTATTACAGACTCTCATATTTCTACGATTACAGACACAATTTTGATGTTACAGTATGTGGAAATTCGGGGAGAAATGGCGCGGGCAATCAATGTCTTTAAAATGCGTGGTTCGTGGCATGACAAGGGTATTCGCGAGTACAATATTACGGCTGACGGTCCGGAAATTAAAAATTCGTTCCGCAACTATGAACGAATTGTCAGCGGTGCTCCTACGCGCGTTACTATCGATGAGAAGGCGGAACTGTCTCGCATTGTCAAAGGATTTCAAGACACACAGAGTTCCGATCCCTAAACTTGGCATCGTGATATATTCTGTGGCGACAAAACAGTTTCAGCCGCTTAATTTTCGTGTGAGGGGATGCGGTGAACAAACAGCAAATTTTTAGTAGTTTCTTACCTGGTGTAACAGCAGCAGTATTAGCGACTCAGTCTGCTTGGGCTAATCCTGTACCAGCCCGGGGAGTGAAAGTTATGACTTCTTCGGATGGCTTGACTTCTACTTTCGAGAGAACTCCAACTGCTCTCGATATTAAAAAGGCGCAACTGCCTCATACTGCTAGTAGCAGTTTTCTAGCCGCAGCAGTACCAACTGTTGATGTTATGGGAGGTGGTTTAATATCTTCTATAACTCGTAGCGGTGTCGAGGTAATATTGACAGGAAAAACTGGTGTACCAGTAGCAAAGGTAGCACATAAGCTTCAAAGTATGCTTATGAGTTTTAAATCTACCCCAAATCAAAGCCAGTTGATAAATAAAATTCCTCAGTCTGGGACAAGCATACAAAAACAAAACAACGACAAAATTGTTGCCGAGGAATCAAAAAATACATTTTCTGCTTATAACGAGATCTCAACACTTACTTCCACTGTCGAACAAAAAACGCCTTCTTCGGGGCCAGTCCCTACAGAAAAGAAAAGTTCTGCTCAGTTACCAAACAAGTCACAAACCCCAGTTCGTGGGACAGTAGAAGTCGCAAAGCTGTTGGAGCAGATGAACTCATGCCCACAACAAGCCAGCAATGGTAAAAGTCAGGTCGGTCGTTCTGCTTCCGTGCTTCTAAAATCGTCTACCTGCTCCCAACAAAATACCAAAAAAAATCTGGTAGCTCAGGCAAGTTCTTCTAAGTCACAACGAACAACTCCTGGGCGAATAACTCAGGCGGGTTCCTCCAGGCGATCGCAAACCACTCCTGCGCAAACAACTCCTGCGCAAACCACTCCTGCGCAAACAACTCCTGCGCCAGCAGATTCGGTCCAGCTCCTTAATAATCTCAAAGCCAACCCGAATCCTTTACAGTTTCCTACAAAATCAGAAGAAGTTAGGATTCAGGGAACTCAACCAATTACTTTGACACAGGCTCTGGAGATAGCACGGCAAAACAATCAAGATCTACAGATATCGTTACTAACTGTAGAGCGCAATCGAGCTAGCGTAAGGCAGGCGCAAGCCGCGTTGTTGCCTACTGCCGGTCTGACTGCAGGTCTGAGTCGTACTGGACCTGCTTTCTTGAATCAACAACAAGCTAATTCCACAGGCACAGCACTCGAAAATGTACCCTCTACTACAAATTTCCAAGGCAGTGCTTCTGTACAGTACGATCTCTACACCTCTGGACAAACAACAGCCCGCATTCGACAAGCTGAGGAACAGCTACGTTTTTATGAATTGGATGTTGAGCGTCAATCTGAGGAAATCCGCCTGAATGTCACTTCTCAATACTACGATCTGCAGGCAGCAGATGAACAGGTGCGCATTGCCCAGTCTGCCGTGAGAAATGGTCAGGCTAGTTTGCGAGATGCACAAGCTTTGGAAGCCGCTGGTGTGAGTACTCGATTCGATGTTCTACGTGCTCAGGTCAATTTAGCAAATTTTCAACAACAGCTGACAACTGGTATCTCACAGCAGCAAATTGCTCGCCGTAAATTAGCCCAAACATTAAGTTTGCCGCAGTCAGTTGATATTAGTTCGGCTGAGCGAGTCAAAATAGCCGGTTTGTGGAATCGTCCGCTGGCTGAAACTCTTGTCTTAGCTTTTAAAAACCGTCCAGAACTGCAACAGTATTTGGCGCAACGGAACATTAACGAACAACAGCGACGCCTAGCGCTCGGTCAGTTAGGTCCTCAAGTGAGCTTGGTCGGTAGGTACAATCTGGGAGATACGTTTGACGATCAAAGAAACGGTACCGATAATTATTCCCTAGGAGTTAACGCTACTTTGACTTTGTACGATGGTGGAGCAGCAAAAGCAACCGCATCTCAATACAAGACCGGCATTCGGATTGCTGAAAATCAATTTGCCCTCCAGCGTAACCAAATTCGCTATGACGTAGAAAGTTATTTTTCTCAACTGCAATCTAACTTGCAGAATGTTCAAACGGCTAATACTGCTCTTGAACAAGCTAGAGAGTCTCTACGTCTAGCACGTTTGCGATTCCAAGCAGGTGTCGGCACTCAAACTGAAGTTATTGACTCAGAAAATGCCTTGACACAAGCTGAAGGTCAACGAGTCACAGCAATTTTGAATTACAATCGTGCTCTAGCTGGTTTACAACGAGCAGTCACCTCTAGAGCAGCACGCTAGGTTACTCAATAGTCATTAGGAGCCAGTGAGCCTTTGGAAGGTAAAGGGGAAAGGTTAAAGAGAAAAACTTTTCCCCTTTTCTCTGCCCTTTTACATTTTTTGGTGAATTGTTGATTTGAGCGATCAAAATTGTCATATCCTAGCATAAAGGAAAACTTCAAACACTGAAAACACAATCTGATGACGAAAGTTACGGCAAAAGAAATTGCACTGTTTCGCTCTCAAGTTGCAGATGACTTTATCGCTATGGAAGCACTGGATATTATAGAAGAATGTGATGGAGATTTGGAAGATGCTGCTATAACTTTAGCGATTCGAGCCGGACAACAACCAGAAATAGCAAATTCAGAATGGTTAGATGCTTTAGCTCGAAAATGGCGTGCCGTTATTTGTCAAGAAGAATTTCGGGATGATTTGGTTAACGGCTCAGTTAAAGGGATGATGGAACATCTCAAAACAATGCCGACGTTTCCTAAGATGTTAGCAACGCCTGTTTTAATATATGTATTGAAGAAAAGTGTAAACAATTTTTGCGAGCCTCTTGACTTAGTACAGTAATATTTTCATCCTTATTAGACTTGAGTTTTAACATCAATGAATTATCTTATTGCCGTTTTAGCTGACCGCATCCAAGCAGAAGCTGCTTATCTGGCTTTAGAAAAAGAAGCGATAAAATCTACAATTTTGGGTAAAGGTTATAAAACTGCTGATGAATTTGGCTTGATTGACCCCAACGAGCAAGCAAAGAAGCAAACTCAGTTCATGGCTATTTGGCTAGTACCGTTTGGATTTTTCGCAGGTATTACTTTTAGCCTCCTCACTGGCTTGGACACTTTTGCTTGGGCGGGTGAAATTGGCAATCACATTATTGGTGGACTGCTGGGCGCTGTTGCAGGTGCTATGGGTAGTGCGTTTGCTGGTGGTGGAGTTGGTTTATTGGTTGGAAGCAGTGACGCTTTACCTTACCGCAATCGCTTAAATGCTGGCAAATACTTGGTTGTCGTTCAAGGTTCTGAAATTCTTACCCGTCAAGCAACTCGTGTTTTACGTCAGTTTGAACCAGAAAATATTCAAGGTTACGCCGCACCCAGGGAATAGTAATCAGTGAACAGTAATCAGTTAACAGTGAACAGTAATCAGTTAACAGTGAACAGTGAAAACTGGTAACTGTAATTAATAACTGCTAAGTTGTAACTAGATAACTGATAACTGATAACTGATAACTGATAACTGTTTAAAATGTTGCCACGGGAAGAACTTTTAAAAGGTGTTGAAAATCGAGATAGTATAGCTCGTGTGATTGACCAGGCGGAACTTGCCATCAAAACTTGGGAAGTGGTTTTCACTGATTTTCTGTCTCCTCCAGAGTTAGCAGAAATTCAACAGGTATTTAGCCGTCGCGTGGAAGTGCAGTTGGTAGTTTGGGGTGGATATCCCCAAGCTGAACGCAAAAGAGTGGCGATCGCCCGTTCCGAAATCCCTTTGGATCAATCTCAAGTCGCACTCACCGCTTTAGACGTAGCTGGAAATTTCTTGTTTGATACCGCTACTCACCGCGACTTTTTGGGCGCAATGTTGGGAACTGGGATTGTCCGCGAAAAGACGGGGGACATTATTGTACTAGGCGAACGTGGCGCACAGGTAATTGTCGTACCGGAGTTAGCAGAGTTTTTGGAAATGAATCTCAAGCAGGTGCGATCGGTTCCCGTGAAAACTCAGCCTATAGATTTGAGTGAGTTGAAGGTGCGCGAACCAAAGAAAAAAGAACTAACTACTGTGGAAGCTTCTTTAAGGTTGGATGCGATCGCCTCTGCTGGTTTTGGAATGTCCCGTAGCAAAATGGTTGAGTTAATTGACAGCGGAGATGTTCGCGTCAACTGGAAGGAAATAACTCAAGCCAGTTCTCAACTAAAAACAGGCGATTTAATCGCCATTCGTAGTAAAGGACGTTTAGAAGTTGGGGAAATTGCTGTTACTAAAAAAGACCGCTACCGCGTACAGTTAACAAGATATATGTAGGCAGAGGCGCTATAGCGCCTCTACTGTTAAACAGTTTTTGCCTTAAACTGTTTTGCCAAAAGACTCAACAAAATTTTACGTGGAACAAGGCTGGATAATTTACTAATAAAGTGAGTACTAAAGCCACCAATAACAACAGTTGGATCTCCTCTTTCCAAAGCTTTCAAAGATTCGCGTACGACTTCTTGTGCAGTCGATATTTTATTTGTTCTAGCTGCAAGTGCAGGAGGAAACTTAGCTTTGGCCAAGAAGTCTGTCTCAACTGGTCCTGGGCAAGTCACTAATACACGGACACCGTAGTCACGATTTTCTGCCCAAAGTGCCTGACTAAAACTGACAATAAACGCTTTACTGCCAGCATAAACAGAAAGATAAGGCATTGGTTGAAACGCGGTCAGGGAAGATACATTAATAATGCTTCCAGAACGACGTTGCCGCATCTCTTGCAAGAATTTATGAGTTAAATCTACTAATGCCAAGATATTCAATTGTACAATCTTAACTTGTCGTTCTTCGTCCTTCTCGGCAAAGTCGCCATACTCAGCAAAACCAGCATTGTTGATTAACAAGTAAATCGTTAATCCCTTTGATTTTACAGCATCAAACACATCATTAGTAGCGCCTGTTTCTGTAAGATCTTTAACAACAATATCTACTTTAACTTTGTATTTTTCTTGCAGTTGTTTGGCTAGTTGGTTTAATTTTCCTTCCGAACGAGCAACTAAAACAAGATTTGTATTATATGCAGCTAATTCCTCAGCAAAGACTTTACCAATACCATCAGAGGCACCAGTAATTAAAGCAGTTGACATTCTCGGTACTATGAAAAGTTTTTAACTATTGTACAAATTGTAACAATTTTATTGATAGACCCTTTTTGATTTCAACTAACTTAAAATTAATAGATCAAGCTGTTTCATTTCATCTACGTTGGGGCATAGATGATTTTTTTCATAATTTGCTCTTGCATCTGGTGGCAAGGAAACCTCAGAATAATTCTCGAATGAACCCGTGGATAACAAGTCAACAGTCCTATTGTGTTCACGTTTCCAGTAGAATAAAAATTTATTTTATACACAAAAAGTGAACGAAATACAGAACTTGCCTGCGAGTTAGCAACTTTAGGAAATTAATATTGACCATTCTGCTAAATCTATGCTATCTTATGAAAGCTTCGGACGTATAGCTCAGTTGGTTAGAGCGCTACGTTGACATCGTAGAGGTCACTGGTTCGAATCCAGTTACGTCCATTAGATCTTGTACAGTGACTAATTATCTGTCATTGGTAACAGGTTAGCGTCATCGCAACTATTTAATTGTAGTCGAGACACATTGATGTCGTTGCAACATTGGAAACATTGCGCGAACAGGAACCTTGGTTATTTGAAGAGTCTGTCCGTGAAGAAAAAACGAAGCAGCTAATGTTATTACCTGTGCGCGAGCATGAACAGCTTTTAGAACTGGCAGAGTTTGACATACAGATGGCGCTAAAAGCACTTTGTTAAGGACAAACTGTGATTCCCTTTTGGAGCGATGCCTGCGGCGGGCTACGCTAACGCATTCACGAGCTTTTGCACCAAAACCTCAAACGCTTTTGTGAGTAAAACTTAAAGTGAATTCTTTGTGAGTGCCCAAGGGGCGCGATTAGACGCGCGCAACGAATGAAACAAACACGATTTCCCTGTTAAGCGTTCGGGTGTTAAGCGTTCCCTGTGTTTTTTGAGAGTAGGAAATGGATTCAAATGAAACCGCTCCCACGGTGCTATAACTGCACCAATCCCTGGTAAATGAGCTAATCCACCGGTAGTTGTGCAAAAATCTTTGAACAAATACTCAATGCAAGTCCTTTGATCAACCAAAAAGCCTACGGCAGTGACTCACTACCAAGGCATAAAGTTCCTGTTGCTAAGAGATTGTTATCTAGGCAACAAATTGATCTTTGATAACTGTTGACTGTTGACTGTTTCAACTGGAGAATTTGGTTTTAATAAAACGGGTGCGATCGCTGAACACAATCTCTTTATAAAGTTAAGCTTAATTCAATTTGTTTATGAAGTTAAGTTCAATTTGTTTATGAAGTTAAAGTTAATTCAATTTGTTTATGAAGTTAAGCTTAATTCAACTGAACTGTAGTTCTACGGATAGATGCGGGACTATCTGCGGAGCGATTTTTTCGCACTGGCTCACGCCATATGCCTCAACGCGCTTAACCCCTTCGGGGAGAACCTATGCCTCTGTCGGGAAACCCTCATCAAGCACTGGTCTCACCGCGCACGGCAGTGGCTCCCCTAAGTAATATTTTTTTACGAAAGTAGTGATATGAATCGCTTACCCCCTCGTCAAAATCGAGTCTAATTGTAGAGACCTAAAAGTCAAAGGATATAACAAGGGAATAATGTTTACGGAACTTTTTTTGGTAATCATAAAGTTTCTTGGCTCAATTCCGGAATCATTCCAACTCAACTTGTAGTTGTGTATCAGTTGGATTTGATTGAACACCAAACCTCAGCTAAATTTATATTTCTCATAAAATTCCGAAAAACTACTATGAACGACTTTCTGGCAATTCAATTTAAATTCAACACTCGTAGCTTGCTAAAGTTTGGTTTGCTTTCGTTAGCGCTATTGCTCCCAGTTGGAACTTATACTCAGGCAAATGCAAACTCAGTTCCAAAGGAAAAAGTTGAGGTGATATCGATTCCACGTGAGGAAGCATACTTTATAGAGAAGAAACAACCAACTTCTTCTGGTAGTCAGACTGATTCACAAGATGGAAACAATTCAGGCAATGGCACTACGCCACATGTTCCCAAGCGCCAGGAAAATTTACAGGGTTTAGCAGGAACAACGAATCCTGTTTACAAGAAGAAACAATCTCAACTAGCGTATCCCAAACAATAACTAGGGTAGTTGTTAAAAGCATATCTTCAAAAAGTACATCGCATTAAGGTTAGATATAGTTCCGGTAATCTCGAATCAGCAATCATCAATAAATGAATGCTATATCCACTCTGTCTTTCAAAGGTACGAGATTTTATAGTGGATCGCATTCAGTTTGGCAAGACATAATCCGCAGCCAAGTTAATCCAGTGATTTGTCGGTTAACGTATGGCATTTGTTTCTTGCAACATTTTGATGAGTTGAAACTAATAGCAGCTTGCGGGAAGTGCAATAAATACGCAAGAATATCAGACTTAGTAAAGTCACCAAAGCGATCATTAAAACTGTTCCATACGCCTTAGTATGCCACCATAGTCGCGTCACCATAGCTGTACTGAGTCGTATCGGCTCCCACAAGGGAGGAGTTAACTTGTTTGAATCATGAATGGTAACAACTAAGGACGTTGCTCTATTAACCATTGCCATTTTCATTACTCCTTCAACAGCCAAAGCGAGTTACTCAACTTTATGAAAAATTGTACGGCAAGCCTATACATTTAGTGTACATTATAGGCAATATCTCATAGCTGGCTGAAAAAAGCAAGATAAACATGCTCGTTGCAACATGTTGATGCTCCCCACCCTCAGTTATCACCTGAGGGTGGGGAGCATCAATTTCTTATACACCTTATATCCCAATACGGTTCGGATAAGCAATTTGAGTTTACAAACGCTCGTTGGGAAAACGTTAAAGGGCAAGGGTTAAACTTTGTGGGAAGCACCCTATGGCTAACGCCACGCCTTACGGCTATCGGGAACGCCCGTCGCCTCTGTCGGGAAAGCCGTCATTCGCGCGCTTATTCACCTTTCCCCCTTACCCTTTACCCCTTAACCGAAGCGTATTGGCAGGGATGCGAATATAAACCTATTTTCTAAATTAGAACCTCAAACCCACTCCACCTTGTAACGAGAAAGCTGTACCACCATCACGGACAGCATCAAAAGCTATGACAGCGTTACCAAAAATCACAGTATTGCTATTTGGGACAACGTAATCAATTCCTGGTTGCAGGGCAAACCCGATTTTATTACCAACAGGGGAAGGTGTATCACCGCCAGCCAGAACAACTCCAGCTCCTATGTAAGCATCGGTTTGCCAGTTGAGGGGGTAGTCGTAGGAAACTGTTGGGACAAGAGCGACATTTGAACCAATGAAAGCCTGAGCGCGAAAAGAAACAGGAACTTTAAGAAGCTTGTAGCGAGCAGCAATCACTCCTCCAACTCGGGCACCATCTGCAAAACCAACCGCAGGACCTACACCGACATAGCTACCATATGCCACTTGAGCTTGTGCTGGTTGGGTGAATTGAGCAAAACTTAAAAGTGAACTAGCTAAAACAACTGATACGAAGTACTTGATCAGACGCTTCATTTCCTCGCTCCTAACAAAATTCCTAAGCTAAATTATTGTAAGTTTTATGGCTTTAGTATGATTAATTTACGGACAACGAGGATGAATACCTCCTTGAGTGCAAATGTAAGCTATTTGCTTGGGATCTAAATTTTTGACTTTACTGAAATCGACTCCCTCCACAACTGCAGATTGCACCCCTAACGCTGGGGTTTGCACAAATTGCTCTGTTTGATTTTGTTTGCTAGAGGTAAGAATTGCTCCTTGAAAATCAGCTCCTGCCAGATTCGCCCCTTGTAAATCTGCAAAGCTCAAGTCAGCATTTCGCAAGTTGGCATTTTCCATATTTGCTGAGCGCAAAATTGCCTTAGTCAGGCGAGTGGCATTCAGGTTAGCATCTTTGAGATTGGCATGATCAAAATAAGCTCCTGTAAGGTCTGCTCCTTGCCAATCGGTTTTGGTTAAGTTGGCGAATGAGAATTGTGTTCCTACTGCAATCACGCGACCTAGACGAGCAGCATATAAATCCGCGTCTTTGAGTTGTGCATCGCTCAAGTCGGCTCCAGTCAGACTCACATTTTCCAAAACAGCACCCTCCAAATCGGCTCCCTCTAGCTGAGCGCTACTGAGGTTAGCAGCAGTTAAGCGTGCGTTGGATAAGTTAGCTTTATTGAGAATGGCACGGCTCAAATCAGTCCGGACCATCAGGACACGACTGAGGTTAGCTTCAGTAAGATTTGCTTGCCTCATCCGTGCTTGGCTTAAATCAGCAATCCAATCATCGTAGGTATCCCATCGACCATCCTCGCCCACTCCCCGGAAGCGACTCCCCTTAAAACTGCCAAAGGATAGGTTCGCGGATTTGAACTTAATTCCCCATAAATCTTTTTTATCTAATACCAAGTTGAAGTAGCTCTGCTCAGAACCGTTTTGACTTAGGGAGACATTGCTGAGATCCAAGCCATTGGTTTGACCGTTGTAGACAGCTAAAATCTTACTAATTGCATATTGGTTTGCTTGTAACTGCTTTTCTAGCACTTCTGGTGGTAAAGCTTTGCTACCTTTTACAGGCTCTAACTCCCCAGTCAGAAACTGATTCATGCGTTTTAAATTGGGGATGGCATTGGGTCCAACGTTTACCAAAGCTTGCTGAATCGTTTGAAGTAAAATCGGGTCAGTTTCCTTAGACAGCAAATCAACTAGGTATTGGGTTGATTGTGCGTCATTAAGAGTACCCATAGCTAAAATTGCTTTCTGGCGTTGGTTGTTTGTAGCAGTAGAATTAGGATTTAAGTCTTTGATTAGTGCCAGAAACTGCTGATTATTGCTCTGTTCGGTAACTTGCTGATTTCGCAGTATTTTAACGTAAATTTGAGTACCAACTAAAATCGCTAAGGCCGCACTCATGCAAAAAAATGCGACTCCTACCACTGTATAATTTGGATTTTGCGGTATTCCCTGCCGTTGCTTAGATTGCTGGCGAGGCAATTCTTGTGTGATCACAATTGATGCGATCGCATCTTCTTCGTCTTTTTCGCTCTCAAATGACTGACTTCCCTGACCATCGCCTTGGGACTGCACTGTCAAAGGTGTACTGTCATCTACAGTATAAGTGCCTGCAAGTGTGTTGTGCAGTGCGCGACGGTCTTGCTGCCAAGGCAAACCTTTGGCTTCTAACACAAGCATGATAACCGCCAAGCTAGCAAAACCGCCTAAGCTGGGAAATAAAAAGCTGTTGCGCCAGAGAAAATAAGCGACGGACATAGGCAAACCCCAACGACCAAGTCCTTCTCGCACCAAAACGGCTTTGAAACCGGGTGGCTTACCTTCAGCGTTGACAACTTTTATTCCAAATCGATGTTTCGCCGGTGTGGCACCAGTTTTCGCTAGTAAATACAACTGAGCGCCTGAAACTGTCAGGGGTGCGAGCAAGGCTATTGTCCATAACAAGTTTGTGGGTGATGCTACGTTCCTAGTACCATAGCTGATAGGCAAAGCTAATGGAGAGGCGATCGCACGTTCTGTTTGTACTAACAAAGGGTTGAGTGGCACTCGATCCAAATCGCTTCTAGAATTGGCATACGCACCTATCCCAAAGGGCACCAATCCACTGGCAACAACCAGTGTAATTTCTACAGCCCAAGCAGCAATGCGCCTAGTCGCTAAGGGCAATGAATTGGTTTTTGTCGGTTCTTTGCTTCGACTAGATTGATCACTTGTCTTCACACTTGGGGTTGCCATTGGATAATTCCCTTTAATTTTATTGATACGCCACTAGGCGTGCACGTTTAAAAATAAACTACTGCTGATTAACAGAGTTATTGGATACTAAGAATTTGTATCCTACGTACACCAAGATTGCCAACAGTGCCAGACTGATCACAGCAGCGACGAGTTTAAGTACTGCTTGTAGTATGGCTAAGCCCAATAACAAACCTACACCAGAAAATACAAGCTTTTGCACTCCTGAGAGATTGTTGAAAAAGGTTACAAATCGCACAAAATTATAGTACAAACTTGTAAAACCAGACTGAGAGGACTTTACTAATTTTTGTGACTGTGGAACTATCACTCTGGAGGTATTCATTTCTGCCTCTACCTTTTGGAGGCGACTTTTTAAGTCTTCTTCTGGAGGATTCATTTGTTTCTACTTTAGCTTAAACACTTAATGAACAACGAACCAGCCAAATCTCTTTGTTGGCGGTTGTCTTAGTGATTTTAGTGAATATTTTTGTTCTAAAGACTGCTCTTGGTAGTCAAAAATCAAGTTTTTAACGTCAGCTTTACTTATAAATTCTCATTTTTCTTAATATTTAACCATATAATTATTTTTCCCAAAAGAAAACTTTATACAGTTCACTTAGAAACAAAGACAGATTGTTATCGTCACTTAATTTTAAAATATTATGTATCAAATTTTTCTTGATCAAAAGTCGGGAGCATAACAAGAAATATGAAGATGCCTGAGCGATTTCAAATTGTTCCCGCAGCACTAACGATGAGCTTAGTTTTCACCAATGCTCATTTGGCTGAGGCGCAAGTTGTGCAAATTACTTCTAGTTTGCAGCCAGATCCGCTGATTGTGAATGGTACGTCCGGCGGAGCAGTTTCAAGTAAGTGTGGTAACATTGCGACTAAACCCAATCAAGTGATACAGGTCAAAGAATCACTACCCTATCTGCGGTTAACAGTTGAAACTGGGGGACAACCAACTCTATTAATTCATGGTCCAGGAGGACACTTTTGTGTGTTGGCAGATAAGTACTCTGGGGGCAAGCCCGAAATCTCTGGTTATTGGCAGGCGGGAAATTACTCTTTATATGTAGGAGAATTATCTAGAGGACAGTATAACTATACTCTATCAATTTCGCAACAAAAGATACCTAAAAAATAACCAAGAGTTCAGAATCGTAAGTAGCCTTACTCTGGCTAATATATCTTGACCTAAATCGTTGGTACCAAACGGATGTTCCCAACTAGGAGGACGGGAGGATAGGGCAAAGTCAATAAAGAAACTTTTTGACACGAAGCCTCTTTGACTTCGAGCATTGGTGCAAGAGCAGTACGTTGTACTTCTTGGCTAATGCCATTTCCACGGAGAATAATTGAAGCACGTGACTGAAGAAAATCTCGTACTGCTGGACAACCAAGGGATGGCATCAGTTCTGCCAATACAGGAAGAAATGCTACATTCAATTTGTCTAGAGATGGTCTCAAAGTTTGATTCAAGTCTGGAACGTTAGTAAAATTTTTCACTCCAAGCTTTTGCCAAGTTTGAAAATCAGCTTGCTGGATTTGCTTTCCGGCTTCTATCTGTCCTCGAAAAAAAACTGCAACTGTATCGGGTTGGAGATTATAAGTTATTGCCTGCTGCTGTATTTTTGTTATTAGTTCTTGTTCTCGTTGACGATCTTCAATAGGGCGTTTCTGATTCCATTTCCAGCGAGCAACATCATGAGCAATCATCAACCTCTGCTGCATGAGTTGAAGCAATTTGTTAATTTGTACCTGTTGGCGTGCAGCTACATTATTTACGAAACTGAGTTGTGGTTGTGGATTTTGAGAGAGCAAATGATATTTTAAGTACCCAGTAACTAGTGCACTGCTGAAGAACAGTCCAAGGAAAATCAGAGTTGTTTGCAACAGGACACCCTTTCGGGAATGATTTGCTGTCATCGCTGGTACCAGAAATTGATGATGAACTACCCTGTTGTCCTATCCTCGGTTGAGAGCGGAGTTTCCGCAATCTCTTTCGAGGTGGACTGAAATTTTTGACTCGGTAGTTGGAATGTGAAGTACCCCATCTTGCCTATGCCTGACGACACGCTGCGCGTTCGCCGCAAGGTGCGCCATTTCAATTATTTTAGCTGCAAGCCATCATAGAAATTCATAGCAAAATCAAATCTTGTCATTTGGGAGACAAGTATCGAAAACTTCTGTCTGTTGAGGAATTGACGAGCAAGAATTTTGAGTTAAATTTTGTTAAGATTGGATTCAATATAATTACTTCTGCCTTATCTATCTATTCCCTACCTTGGAGACACCTCATGCTGCGACTGGAACATATCAGTAAAATTTACCCCACAGGCGAAGTTCTCAAGGATGTCAACTGGGAAGTCAAAGCTGGCGATCGCATTGGTTTAGTCGGTGTCAATGGTGCCGGAAAATCCACCCAACTCAAAATTATCACAGGGGAAACTGAACCCACGTCTGGCGAAATCATTCGTCCTGCCAGCTTACACATAGCTTATCTCAATCAAGAGTTTGAAGTCGAACCAACTCGCACTGTTAGAGAAGAATTTTGGACGGTATTTAAAGAAGCTAATGCTGTGCAGCTGTCTTTAGCCCAGGTGATGCGAGAGATGGAAAGCGCGACTCCAGAGGAACTGGATAAACTGATTAATAAGTTAGATCGCTTACAACGGCAGTTTGAAGCATTAGATGGCTACATCTTGGACACACGGATTGGGAAGATTTTACCAGAGATGGGGTTTGGGCTAGAAGATGGCGATCGCCTTGTGAGTGCTTTTAGTGGCGGTTGGCAAATGCGAATGGGTTTGGGCAAAATTCTGTTGCAAGAACCTGACTTATTACTATTAGACGAGCCAACAAACCATTTAGACTTAGAAACCATTGAGTGGTTAGAAAATTATCTCAAGGGGCTGAATACCCCAATGGTGATAGTTTCCCATGACCGTGAGTTCCTTGACCGATTGTGTACCCAAATTGTGGAAACAGAACGCGGTGTTTCCTCCAGCTATCTTGGCAACTACTCAGCATATCTACAACAAAAAGCTGAAAATCAAACAGCGCAACTTTCGGCTTACGAACGCCAGCAAAAAGAATTAGATAAGCAACAAGCTTTTGTTGATAGGTTCCGCGCAAGTGCGACTCGCAGTACCCAGGCAAAAAGCCGAGAAAAACAACTGGAAAAAATTGAACGCATCGAAGCACCGACAGATGATTTAAGAACGCTACACTTTCGTTTTCCTCCTGCACCCCGTAGTGGACGTGAGGTGGTGAATATCAAGAATTTAACTCACATCTATGATGATAAGATTTTGTTTTTGGGTGGAAATCTTTTCATAGAAAAGGGCGATCGCATTGCCTTTATTGCTCCTAATGGTGCAGGCAAATCCACTTTGTTACGCCTGATCATGGGTGTTGAACAACCCACAGAAGGAGCAGTGACATTGGGTGAACACAATGTTCTCCCTGGATACTTTGAACAAAACCAAGCTGAAGCTTTGGATTTGAAAAAAACTGTTATGGAAACTATCCATGACGAAGTTCCTGATTGGAAAAATGAAGAAGTTCGCACTCTTTTAGGAAAATTTCTGTTCAGCGGTGACACTGTGTTCAAAGCAGTGGCGGCATTAAGTGGAGGTGAAAAAGCACGTCTTGCCTTAGCAAAAATGCTGTTACAACCAGCCAATTTATTAATACTGGATGAGCCTACCAACCATTTAGACATTCCAGCAAAAGAAATGTTGGAAGATGCTATTCAAAACTATGATGGCACAGTACTTGTTGTTTCTCATGACCGTTATTTCATTTCCAAGGTAGCAAACAAAATTGTGGAAATCAGGGAAGGAG
Organism: Brasilonema octagenarum UFV-OR1; assembly: GCF_963888615.1. Taxonomy (NCBI): domain Bacteria; kingdom Bacillati; phylum Cyanobacteriota; class Cyanophyceae; order Nostocales; family Scytonemataceae; genus Brasilonema; species Brasilonema octagenarum. The sequence continues at coordinate 34,079 of NZ_CAWPKW010000302.1, forward strand.
ATTTCCGCGTCTACTTAGGAGATTACCACTATTACTTAGATAAAATAGCAGAGGAAAAAGAAGAAGCAAAATTAGCAGCAATTGCTGCTGAAAAAGCTGCCAAAAAAGCTGCTAAAGCAGCAAAAAGTGGCACAAAAAAGAAATGATATGTATGTTTAGCACTCCAAAGTCATTCATGAGAATTTCTATTTGTGTCTGAGATTTGTGTAGTTTGTGATCGCCTGCAATTAGCTGGGCGTTTGCCCGAATCGTGCGGCGAACAGCGTAGCAATCGTCCTAGTTGCACAAAAAGTTTTCATTCGCTTTGCGACCAGGGCGATCAGACGCAAAGCGACACCCTGCTTTAAGCGCCTCTCTTAAAAATTCCGCAATTCAAATAGGATTACTGTAGATAGTCCAGCAATCCAAACATCACAATAAATTACCAAAGATAAACAAAGTTTAAGAATTGTCTAAAAGCCCACAGTTATGCAAAAAAAGTAGGTCATAAGCAGAAATTCACTTGCGGCTGCTAATAGCAATGGTATCATTCGAGTATTACAAAAAGTAAAGGGCAGTTTTACTATGACCAAGGCACCTATTGCTCCCGTGGTGCTAGTCATTTTAGACGGATGGGGCTACTGCGAGGAGAGTCATGGAAACGCTATTGCTGTTGCAAACACTCCGGTGATGGATAGCTTATGGGCGGCTTATCCCCACACCCTCATCCGAACATCAGGGAAAGCGGTGGGGTTACCAGAAGGTCAAATGGGCAACTCGGAAGTTGGTCATTTGAACATAGGCGCTGGTAGAATTGTCCCCCAAGAATTAGTACGGATCTCAGACGCAGTAGAGGACGGTTCCATTCTCAGAAATCCAGCACTTGTGAACATTTGCCAGGAAGTGTATCGTCGAAATGGCAAGTTGCATCTGGTTGGGCTAACTTCTGAGGGTGGAGTGCATTCGCACATCACTCATCTATTCGGACTACTTGACTTAGCAAAGATTCAGGGAATATCCCAAGTTTGCATACACGCCATTACTGATGGGCGTGACACCACTCCCACTGAAGGGGTGAAAGCATTGGGGCTTCTTCAAGACTATATCGACCGTATAGGCGTCGGGCGCATAGTCACAGTTAGCGGTCGCTATTATGCGATGGATCGCGATCGCCGTTGGGATCGAGTTAAACGCGCTTACGACGTGATGACGCAGGATGGACCAGGAAATGGTCTAAAGGCTGTGGAAGTCCTACAAGCATCGTATGCAGAACGTTTGACGGACGAATTCGTGCTCCCAGTCAGAATAGCACCTGGAGCTATCGAACCAGGAGACGGAGTCATCTTTTTTAACTTCCGCCCCGACAGATCAAGACAACTAAGCCAAGCTTTAGTCAATCCAGAATTTAACGGTTTTGAAAGACAGCAAATCACCCCACTGTCTTTTGTTACCTTTACACAGTATGACCCAGAATTACGAGTTGGGGTTGCTTTTGAACCGCAAAATTTGAGTAATATTCTTGGGGAAGTCATTTCCAAGCATGATTTAAAGCAGCTTCGGACAGCAGAAACAGAAAAATACGCTCACGTCACTTACTTCTTCAATGGGGGTCTAGAAGAACCTTTTGAAGGAGAAGACCGACTATTGATAAGCTCTCCGATGGTGCCAACTTATGATAGTGCTCCTGCAATGTCAGCACAAGCAGTGACAGACGTGGCGATCGCAGCAATTGAAAAGCGCGTATACTCGCTTGTTGTCATCAACTATGCCAACCCAGACATGGTAGGACACACAGGTAACATCCAAGCGACTGTTAAAGCCGTTGAGACAGTTGACCAGTGTTTGGGTCGCCTACTCTCCGGTATTGGTAAAGTCGGCGGGACAACAATTATAACTGCTGACCACGGCAACGCCGAGCATATGCTAGATAGTAACGGGAATCCCTGGACAGCGCACACGACTAACTTAGTTCCCCTGATTTTAGTGGAAGGTGAAAAAGCCAAAATTCCAGGACATGGTACAGATGTCGCCTTGCGGAGTGATGGTAAGCTATCCGACATTGCACCGACAATTTTGGATATTCTACAACTACCTCAACCAACAGAAATGACAGGGCGATCGCTACTGCAAAACGCCGAGTATGACGTGCAACTTTCTCGCACTCCTGTACAACTGGCGATGTAAACTACCTACACTGACCCTGACAGTGTAGGCTTTCAGTAGCCCGTTAGAGTCTGTACTGAGATTAAGTTGAGTCGATGGGTCGTATTGTCCACCGCACCTCTAAGTTAGATCCGAGCGTGCGCATTTGTGTGCACTCGGCTCCCGATGTTCTAGGGTTTTTCCCTTGGCTCATGTGGATATAATCGTGACAGCTTTCATGTACCGCTAGAAGGTTTTTAGTTTTCCAATTGTTATGATTGCCGTCGATGTGGTGTAAGTGTGCTCGTTCTTCACGCTCGCATCTTTAACCCACAATGACCCTTCGGGTATCTCTATAGCCCTGCCTTGCCCGCACTCGCGTTCGGAGACGCTACTTTGTAAGTCCCAAAGGGACACGCTTACGCGTATCTCCTGCACAGACG
>NZ_CAWPKW010000303.1:0-36517 GCF_963888615.1 Brasilonema octagenarum UFV-OR1
CCTATCCAACCTTTTAATCCCCTCTCCTTTATAAGGAGAGGGGCGGTTTTGGCGTCAGCCAAAACCGGGGTGAGGTCACACGCGCGTTGCATTCATAGCTATTAAGTAGGTCATCCCAACTCAAGTTCCTCGAATATAATATAGCCTGTGTCCTTCATACCTAAAGCTTCATAGGTCTTTTGCGCAACAGTATTTTGATGTTCCACATAAAGTCTAAAACCACATATTTTTAGTTCATGTTGTTGATTTCTAGCTTTTTCTTTGACAAATTCATAGAGTTGGCGATAAATCCCTTGACGACGAAAATCTGGGTGAACGTAGACACTTTGTATCCACCAAAATATCCCATTTCGCCAGTCGCTCCACTCTGTTGTTACCATCAGAGAACCAGTCACTTTATTCTTGTTTTCTGCAACAACATAAAAACCCAAAATCGGATTTTTCAATAATGTTTCTACACCAGCAGTGAGAATCTCTATAGAGAGGTCTTTGTCCTCGGTTTCACGTGCCATTGCTCGATTGAATTCAACCAAGACATCTAAATCATCAGGTTTTGCTAAACGAATTAAATACTTGTTTTCTACCATTTTCCTTTAGGACATATAGCAAGGAACGCTTAACGCTTAACAGGGAACGCTTAACAGGGTTGAAAATCTCGTGATGTCCGTATTTTCTAATTAGTTCATATTCTAATCTAACTGGCAACGGCTATACGTTTAATTAAGTTGAGTGACTGTAATTGTTCCCCTATCTCCATTTAACATCCTATCTAGCAACGGCTATACGTTTAATTAAGTTGAGTTACTAAAGTATTTTTTGTAAGGTAGGCACTGTTAACCGTGCGCGAAAACGCTTATTTTTAGATTGTGTGCAGTGGTTTTCTTCAGCCTTTGCAATTTACAGACAGCGCATATATATAAGCGATGGTTTCAGAAATGAGTCTTTGTACTGGGATTCCCGTTGTAAAAATTTAGCGAGAAGAACCGTACCAAACAGTGATATACTGAATTTACAAGTCAGTTCTAGTGGGTTAGCCACCAGAAGTCAGGGAAAAAGACGAGTGCAAACTCCGCACTTGGCAACAACTGTCCAGACGAGAGTCTCTCAGTCAGAACACCTGTGGCTTGTTCATAACGTCACCGTTTACACTATTGATTCTTATGCCAGCAAAGTTTCACATTCAGACAGAATGGACAACTGCTTTTCGTCACTTGTAGGACACAAGATGTCCTACACAAGTTGCTTGTCTGGAAAAACAGCAAATGGCTGGTCAATAAGTACTTACTAGCTGTTTAGATATTAACACAAAATCCATCAGCATCACATAATAGCGCTTGTCTTTGACATCACAAAGTTAGTCCAGAGAGTTGCGCATTCAATCTCTTTGTCAATAGCAACCCGGAATTAGGAAATACGAAATAAAGAACGAAGCTGGATTTTTCCGAAATTCAGTTTACTGCGGTTGAATAACTCATTCAACACGTGACCTTTTGGCTGTTTTCTAACTCTATATCTACATAAATTTTTTAGGAGCAAATATGCAAGCAGCGAATAAAACTGTGGTACTTCCCAACTTCAACACAATGAATACTGAGGATTACATCGAATTAGAACAGCAATATGGCGCTGATAATTACCATCCTTTAGATGTAGTTATAACCAAAGGAGAAGGGGTCTGGGTATGGGATATAGAAGGTAAAAAATATCTAGATTTTCTTTCGGCTTACTCAGCACTCAATCAAGGTCATTGTCATCCCAAAATTCTGGAAGCTATGATCAAGCAAGCTCAAAAAGTAACACTCACTTCGAGGGCTTTTCGCAATGACCAATTGGGAAGATTTTACGAAAAGCTTTCTAAAATTTCTGGCTTGCCAAAAGTGTTACCCATGAATTCTGGCGCTGAAGCGGTTGAAACTGCGATCAAAGCAATTCGTAAATGGGCTTACAAAGTCAAAGGTGTACCTGAAAATCAGGCAGAAATTATCGTTTGTACTAATAACTTTTCTGGACGGACTATTAGTTTAATCAGTTTCTCCACAGAAGAACAATATCAAGATGGATTTGGACCTTTAACAACTGGGTTTAAAGTCATACCTTTCGGTGATGCTGAAGCATTAGAAAAAGCGATGACTCCTCACACTGCTGCATTTTTGGTAGAACCAATTCAGGGAGAAGGAGGTATTATTGTTCCTCCTAATGGATTTTTAAAACAAGCAGAAGAAATCTGCAGATCGCATAACGTATTACTAATTTTTGATGAAATTCAAACTGGATTGGGAAGAACAGGCAAAATGTTTGCCCATCAATATGAAAATGTCAAACCAGATGGTATAACCGTAGGAAAAGCCTTATCCGGTGGCTTTTATCCAATTTCTGCTTTCATTTCTACTGACGAAGTGATGAGTGTCTTTCAACCAGGAGATCATGGTAGTACCTTTGGAGGAAATCCTTTAGCTGCTGCAATTGGGAACGCCGCACTTGATGTCATTCTGGACGAAGATTTGCCAGGAAAAGCGGCTATTTTGGGAGAATATTTTCAGACGAAATTACAATCTATCAAAAGTTCACATATCAAGGAAGTACGCGGTAAAGGCTTACTCATTGGGATGGAATTACACCCGGAAGCTGGTGGTGCCAGACGTTTTTGTAAGGCGTTAGCCAAACAGGGATTATTAGCCAAAGAGACAAGAGATAATGTCATCCGTTTTGCCCCACCTCTTGTTATTTCTCAAGATGAAATCGATTGGGCATTTGAGAAAATTGAAGGAGTTTTGACTAAATGAAACAACTCAGAACTCACCGGGGATTGATGATAAAAAGCATACAAGCCCCAATACGGTTCAGTTAAGGATTTTTGGTAAGATTTGGTGATCTGTAGAGACGTAGCATGTGAGGCAGTGCGTTGGGGAGGCACACCGTTGGGCGGCTATGCCGACTTGAAGGTTGTGCCGTCGGGTTCCCCGACTTGTTCGCATGATTGCGTCTCCCCTTGGGAGAAGCAACTGCCGTTCGCGTAGCGTCTCCGGAGGAGATACCCGAAGGGCTACGTCTCTAGATTGCTTTATTTACGGGGAGGCAAACTGGTGAGTTGGTAGGTTTTAACCTATGTGTTCTTCTTAAAAAATTTTTGGTTAGTTTAGTGTACTCTGGAGTATACTGAAAAAATTGTCGTGTCTGAGAAGTTATAAGTAACAAAATTGATTAGTTGTCTCATCCAACCCATGAGTGTCTGGGGTTTGCATGTCAGATTAAACAAAAGACGGCAGTCTGATCCGGGTATGTCCTGGTATGACCACTGTGAAGCGCCTAGTAGCAAGGCAAGACTAGCCTTATAGTCGCAATACGGACCGTGTAATGTTTATTATCAATGGCAAGGAGAATCTACCATGAATCGTGAAGAACTTTTGCAACAGACTGTTGAACCAATTGACATTAAAGCTTTCGATGTCGTTGGTTTGGTGGAAGCAATGGGTAAGACGGCTTTTCAGGCTCGAAATTTGGGACGTGCAGCAAAAATCTACGACGCGATGCTGCAAGATAAAGAATGCACGATTATTCTGTGTTTAGCTGGCTCTTTGTTTAGCGCTGGGCTAAAGGAAGTCGTCCACGACTTAATTACTCACAATATGGTAGATGCGATCGTCTCTACCGGTGCTAACATCGTTGACCAAGATTTTTTTGAAGCATTGGGTTATCGCCATTATGTGGGCGATCCTTTTGCTGATGATGAGGTGTTAAGACAAGAACGGGTTGACCGCATATATGACACCTACATTGATGAGGATCAACTGCGGGTGTGTGACATGACGATCGCAGAAATCGCCGAAACTTTAGATAAGCGTCCCTATTCCTCACGGGAATTTATTACGGAAATGGGCGCTTATCTACAACGCCGTGGTAACTATGGTAAATCTGTAGTCCAAGCGGCTTATGAACACCAAGTTCCAATTTTTGTTCCGGCTTTTAGCGACTGTTCTGCTGGGTTTGGACTTGTCCATCACCAATGGAATTCCCCAGAATCTCATGTCACGATTGACTCCGTGCGCGACTTCCGGGAGTTGACACAGTGCAAACTCGCTTCCAACTACACTGGATTATTCATGATTGGTGGCGGTGTACCGAAAAACTTCGCCCAGGATACAGTGGTAGCGGCAGAATTACTGGGATTTGAAACCAGTATGCACAAGTATACAATTCAAGTCACCGTCGCTGATGAGAGGGATGGAGCTTTATCTGGTTCCACCCTCAAAGAAGCTCATTCTTGGGGCAAGGTAGATAAAGCTACCGAACAGATGGTCTTTTCAGAGGCGACTGTGGCGTTACCGTTAATTGCGGGGTATGCGTACGGTAAGGGAAATTGGCGCGATCGCCAACCCCATCGTTTAGCTCAGTTGTTTAGCAAACCTCAATCCAAGGTAAAAGCTTGAGATAAATTCTTTGCTCGCTTAGTACAGCCCACCATAAATGAGGTACGGAATTCGCTTTTGGAATGAGCAGTGTTCAGTACGCTCACGATTTTGATTTCCGACCCCTTGAAGGGGTCGGAATTTTAATTATGGTAGGTTGGGTGGAGCACAGCGCAACCCAACATGAAATTTGAGATTTCCAACCCTAATTTAGGGAGATCCAATAAAAAAAATATCCAACCTAAGCCCTTCGGGCACGCTACGCGAACAACAACGGGACTACGACTAGTTAACGGGTTTAGGCTGTTTCCCGCCCTTCGGGCGGGAAACAAGGTTGGATATTTTTTTCTTTGTAAGTGCCTTATGAAACGCTGTACTTACAGGCTGATAAAGAATATTGTACTTCAGTCGCTCGCACTCTTTCTAAACCATTTTGTTTCAATTTCAAACCAGTCGTTTCACAAAAACTTTGTGCTATCAATGCAGCTTGGTTATATCCACGCTCTTTTTGCTTATTGAGGTGCAGTGGGATGGGAACAACCACAACTCTATCGGACATGGGTGAATGTAATAGCCATGCTTCTCCGAACAATTGACCCAAAGGACGGGCAATTTGGGGTTGATTTTCGTATTTCATTGTAGCGATACGCATGCAGGCGTCTGCGCTCCGCGCAATCGCCCCTTTAAGCACACCGCCATATGCCCCCAAGCAAACACTGGTAGGGGGTCTTTCCACAGATATCTGGGGTCTTTTAGGTAACATTTTTGCAACTGTCTGGTACATTTTTGGCACAACTCCTGGGAGGTCGGACGCTGACAAAGAGGGCAGTTGGATTGTAGAAAAAGGTTGAGTAAGCCTTTAAAATTTTGTGTCCAGTTTTTCATCTAGGCTTCCCCGAAGGGCTCAGGACATAGGAGGGAAACCCTCCGTAGATATCTGGCATTGGAAACCCTACCAAGAGCGCTGGTCTCACCGTAAGGCGTGGCCGTTCCCACTAGGGTGTACGCAGTTCATGATGGCTACTTTACCAATACTTTATATAAAAGTGGCTAAATGTAAACAATGTATGATTTTATTGAAATTTTACGTAAAATTGCTGAGTGATCCGGAACAATAACTAAAGCCATATTTTATTTCGTATGGCTTCAATTAAGTTTTAGAAACCCTGTTTAAAGCAGCACATACATAATGGTTGCAACAGAGCTACAGCATAAATTGACTCAAATGTTGGCAAAAAATCAGAAAAACAGAAAAAGAAATGAGCCATGCTAGAAAAAATAGCTATAGCGGCTTGCCTGAGTTAGAGAAGTCGAAAGACACCGAAAAGGCAACAAGGAAAAGGGATGGTTTTGCTTTCCCGTTTATCAGTGTGTTATCAACGCTTTTAGAAGTAACACAAATGATTGCCATTTGGGCAGCGGGGATGCTAAAAAAACTGACCCACTTAGTATCCAATTTGTTAAAAAGCACACAAATAAAAAAGAGCACGACAATTGCTGCACTAGTGATGGCTGCAATCTTAGCCGGACATAGTGTATCAGCGCAGGTTAATGGACCACCTCCCCTGGGTGGGATAGAGGTTCCAAAACCAAAGAATCTGACGGATTTCGTAAAAGATGAAAAAGCTGCGATCGCCCTAGGAAAGTCTCTTTTCTGGGATATGCAGCTTGGCTACGATGGCATCCAGTCTTGTGCTAGTTGTCACTTTAATGCTGGAGCAGACAGCAGATCCAAAAACCAAATCAGCCCAGGTTTCATTGATAGGACTTTCACTCCGGGAAAAGGTCCGAACTACCAGCTGACGGCAGCAGATTACCCATTTCATAAGCTAGCAAACCCAGATGACATATCTTCGACCGTTGTCTCTGACAATAATGATGTTGCTGGCTCTCAAGGGGTCTTTAGGGCAAGATTTGTTGACGTTAATCCTGGCAGTGACAAGGACAAAGTGACGCCTTTGAAGGATCAAGTCTTCAATGTGAATGGCACGAACGTGCGTCAAGTGACGCCCCGGCATTCACCATCAGTGATCAACGCAGTGTTTAACTTTCGGAACTTCTGGGACGGACTGGCTCAAAACACCTTCAACGGGGTAAATCCCTTGGGGTTGAGAGACTCTAATGCTTATGTTTTGAAAGCAGTTCACCGAAAACGACTGGAAGATGTGCAAGTTAGTCTCAATAATTCCTCACTGGCTTCACAGGCGGTGGGACCACCGGAGAATTCCTTGGAGACGTCAGCTGAATTAACCAATGTCACCACGCCGTTGAGAATTGAGTTATCTGGAAACGATACTACGGTTAAGGTGTTCGACACCCTAGGTCGGACTGTTAACAATACCGTTGATGCGGAGGTCTTGGAAAATATTACCAACAGCGATGAGCAGGCAAGCCGACTATCTCCTGGGTCCAATAATAAGCGTTTCAGAAGGGTGGGTAGGAAGCTCGGTAAGAAGTTCCTTGCCTTAAAGCCTCTTGCCAAGCAGATTGTAGCTTATGATGACAGTGTTTTAGGTTCTTTAAGCAACTCCAGTGCCTATTCATCTAAACCAGGTCTGAAAAAGTCCTACCAGGCGTTGCTCCAGGACGCCTTCAAGCCGGAGTGGTGGGATTCAGATATGATTATCAAAATTAACCCACAAACCGGTAGGCGAACCTTCTCGCGCAAAAAGGGCAAGTTGAACACCAACGAATTCACGCTAGCAGAGTACAACTTCTCGCTCTTCTTTGGGCTGGCAGTTCAGGCGTACGAGTCAACATTGGTTTCTGCTGAGACACCATTTGACCAGTTCTTAGCTGGAAACAGTGGCGCTCTGACGGCACAGCAGCAGCTGGGATGGAACGTTTTCCAAAACAAGGGTACGTGCATTGCCTGCCACGCAGGATCGGAATTGACCGCCGCTTCAGTAAGTACCGTCGCTCAAAGGGGACGAATCGGACGTGCGCCTGTGCAAGCTGGTGGGCGTCCTGAAGACAGTGGCTTCTTTAGCATCGGCGTCAGACCTTCCAGCGAAGACCCCGGTTTGGGTGGTAATGACGGTTTGAATGGTAATGGTCAAGGCAATCCCTTGTCGGAAGTCCGGCTAGCTCAGCAGGGGAAATTTAAGCAGCTCCTCGGCGAAGACCCCCCTACACTCAATCCCCCGCTTGATCCCAACGAAGCGGTGACTGCAGACGGAGCCTTCAAAACACCAGGACTTCGCAATATAGAACTTACTGCTCCTTACTTCCACAATGGTGGTCAGTCAACTCTGGAGCAAGTGGTTGATTTTTACAATCGAGGCGGCGACTTTGGTGGACTCCCGCCGCTGAATCTAACACCTGAGGAAAAACAGGGGCTGGTTGCTTTTATGAAAGGGCTGACTGATGAGCGAGTCCGCAATCAAAAAGCGCCCTTCGACCACCCGCAACTGTTTATTCCTAATGGACATCCAGGAAACCAAAACTCCGTCACCATCGACCCCAACGTCAAAACACAAGACGGTACCACGCAAGCTACGGATTCTCTGTTGGAAATCCCGGCTGTTGGTCAAAACGGTGGTAATCCTCTGCCGAAGTTCTTGGCAACCTCTTGAGGAATTGACGTAGTTCCTAACTTCTCAAAAGCCTGGGAAACCAGGCTTTTTTAATGAAGCAATTTGACATATACTCTGTCGCAACGAGCTGTTTCTACACCTGTTGCTTTTTGATACCCGTTGCTTTCGTACAGCTTGACAGCTTCGCTCAAAACACTGACGGTTTCAATCCAAATTTGCTGAAAACCACCAGATGCGTTCGCTGCTTCTAATTCTTGTAGCAAACGTTTCCAAAAGACAATTTCCATACCTCAAGTCGTGTACTCGGCGTTAATCTTCACGTAGTCATAACTCAAGTCACAACCCCAAGCCTTACCTGAACTAGAACCAGTGCCAATACTAACGGAAATTAACACGGTATCTTCTTTGAGGTACGCGCCTTGTGCTGCTTGTTTCAAATACTCACTTGCAGCTTTCTTATCAAATGGTAATGGTTGACCATTCTCCATCAGCAAGATATCTCCTAACTTTATTTTCAGGTTTTCTTGCTCAAAAGGAACTCCCGCACGTCCGGCGGCTGCGGCGATACGTCCCCAGTTGGGATCGCGTCCAAAGATGGCAGACTTGACAAGAGAAGAACCTGCAATGGTTTTGGCAATTTGACGGGCTGCTTGTTCATCTTGCGCCCCTGTGACTTGCACTTCTATAAGACAAGTTGCGCCTTCACCGTCACGGGCGATCGCCTTCGCCAAATGCTGGCACACTGCTGTTAACATCGCCTCTAATTTTTCTGCTTCTGCGCCCATTTCAGTTATTGCTGGGGTGCGCGATTGACCGTTAGCAAGAGCAATTAAACTATCATTAGTACTCGTATCCCCATCAACAGTGATGGAATTAAAACTTCTGTCTCCCGCGCGACTCAACATTTGTTGCCAGAGAGTGGGAGACACAGCTGCATCACAAGTCACAAAGGCAAGCATTGTTGCCATGTTGGGATGAATCATACCGGAACCTTTGGCGATACCTCCAATTCGTACTGGGCGATCGCCCATCATTGTCTCTAAAGCAATAGATTTTGTCACCAAGTCTGTGGTAACTATCGCACCAGCCGCTGCATCTGAGCCTGTTTCACTCAGTTCTGCAACGAGTTTCGGAATTCCTGCTTTGAGTGCATCCATACGAATACGTTGCCCAATCACACCCGTGGAAGCGAGTAGCACAGATTCTGAGGGAATGTTGAGTGCTTGGGCTACTGCCATTGCTGATTCTAAAGCGTCTAACCAGCCTTGATGACCAGTTGCAGCATTGGCTTGTCCAGCATTGCAAAGGATCGCACGGGCGCTATGCTTTGCTTGCAAGCTTTGACGACAATAATCCACACAGGCAGCTTTGACATGACTGGTGGTGAAGACACCTGCGGCGATCGCCTCCACATCTGACACTATCAAAGCCAAATCGGGCAATCCTGAAGATTTCAACCCTGCTCTAATTCCTGCTGAGCGATACCCTCTAGGTGCTGTGATACCACCACTAATTTCTTGCCAGTCTGCCATTGTTTTTCCCCTGTTTGATCACAGCGCCAGATTTTTGCTTGTGGCGTTCTGCATTCTGAGTTCTTGTCAATGGTGATTATACCAAGCTTTTGGTTCTACTTTCATTTTTGAAACTCTTGACAAAGTAGCAGCCATTTATCGCTAATAATTAATTATTAAACAAATAAAAAGAGAGCCACTTGGGCAGCTCTCCAGATCATCAGGGTGCATCTTTGTATATCATACTAATACATAAAGGGGGTGATTGGCTAGACCCCTCATTTATTTTTTTTTCAGAAATTCTTCAGAGGACACCAAACCCAAAAAGGGGATAAAAAAAAATAGAGAGCCACTTGGGTAGCTCTCCAGATCATCAGGGTGCATCTACATAACATAGTATAGCACTTTCGGACTGAGGGTCAAGACCCCTCACCCCCTTTTTTTAAAATTTTTTTTGAGACAATTCAAAAATCACCATACTGAGTATCTGCCAGCAGATGCTTATTGCGAAAAGTGAACTCTATAAATATTGTATTTTCGTAATGTTGGTAAGGCAACCCGATGATTGTTGAGAATGGATGAGAGATTACCAGAGCAACTTGATACTCCCACCTCATCCAAATTTCGGTGTTCGACTTGAGTAAATGTGAATCACGCAATGGCATAGAGTGCCCGCCCGTTTGGGGCGAATGATTTTTGCACCTTCCTGGTGTCAGCTTTAGGAACTGAACACTTATCTCAAAATTAATAAGCTCTTAAAACCTAGTTAATACTCAGTTGATAAGTTAATCTTGCCACAAAAGTCGGAAGTTAGAAGTAAAAAGGTCTTTCTGTGTGGCTTTTTGACGTCACCCTTGTACTTCAAGCACGAACAATGTGCTGTCTCAAAACTTGATCAACTTGGCAATGAGTCCGTTTTTATCCCGCTTTTAGTTTTCCCTGTATTTCAACAATCTCCAACAAGGATACATATGGAACGTTTTCAGTTTGCTCGCGATCTGGCTACTAAACACAAGCGACGGCGCTTTCTGATTGGTACTCTTGGTGTGAGTGCAAGTGTCATTGCCAGTCAATGGACTCACAAAGTTGTTGCACAGCCTAGTTTTTCTGGTTATCCGTTCAGTCTTGGGATTGCTTCTGGTGAACCTTTACCAGATGGTGTGGTGCTATGGACGCGGCTAGCCCCAGAACCGTTAAATGGTGGTGGAATGCCGTCTGTGAATGTGCCAGTACAGTGGCAAGTCGCTTTGGATGAAAACATGAGAAATGTTGTGCGACGGGGTACGGCGATCGCCACCCCCGAATTTGCACACTCTGTCCATGTAGAAGTCGGCGGGTTGCAGCCTGATCGTTGGTATTGGTATCAGTTCAAGGCAGGTAATGAAGTCAGCAGCATCGGACGTACCCGTACAGCACCAGCACGCGATACCCGTGTTGCTCAGTTCCGCTTTGGCTTTGTCAACTGTCAGGATTGGCAAAACGGTTACTACACGGCTTACCAGGGCTTGGCGAAAGAGGAGCTAGATTTGGTCGTTCACTTGGGCGACTATATATATGAGTATGGACCACAACCTGGAGGTCCACGTCAACATAATAGTCCTGAAATCGTCACTCTTGCTGACTACCGAAACCGTCATGCTCTTTACAAAACTGACGCCAACCTGCAAGCATCTCATGCTGCTTTTCCTTGGATAGTCACTTGGGACGATCATGAAGTAGAAAATAACTACGCCAGCTTGATTCCAGAAGAAAATCAAAGTCAACAGGAGTTTGTCACACGTCGTGCTAACGCTTACCAAGCTTACTACGAACATATGCCCCTACGTCGATTATCCCTGCCTCATGGTCCCTATCTACAGCTCTATCGGCGTTTCACTTTCGGCGACATAGCTGAGTTTAACGTGCTAGATACCCGTCAGTACCGCAGCAATCAACCTTGCGATGATGGTTTAAAACCTCGTTGTTCTGAAGCTTTTGATCCAAATGCGACTATGACTGGCACAAAGCAAGAACAGTGGCTATTTCGAGGTTTGAGCAAATCACAAGCTCGCTGGAATGTTATTGCTCAGCAAACTATGATGGCACAATATAACTTTGATGCGCGTCCAGGGCAAGAAGTTTTCAATTTGGATCAGTGGGATGGTTATGTAGCTGCACGCGATCGCCTCCTGAAATTTCTACAACAACAGCAACCCAGCAATCCAGTTGTCATTACTGGTGACATTCATTCGAGTTGGGTACACGACTTAAAAACGGACTTCAATAATCCAAACTCTCCCACTGTTGGCACTGAGTTCGTAGGTACCTCAATTTCTTCCGATTTCCCTGAAACTTTTATTCCCCCAACTGTAGCAGCTTTAAGCGCCAATCCTCATACGAAATTCTTCGACGGCAAAAACCGGGGCTATGTGCGTTGTCATCTGACACAAAATACTTGGCAAAGTGACTACCGGATTGTTTCCACGATTCGTGAACCGAATGCAAGTATCAGCACTCTAGCTTCGTTTGTCGTTCCAAACGGGCGATCTGGTGCTGAACAAGCGTAGTGCTGCTAGGCAAAAGTCAAAAGTCAAAGAACAATTTATTGGTGGCAATGTCAGTAGTCTGTTTGACGAAACTAGTGCAACCGTACTCAGCATCCCACAAGGATAACGGAGGTCTTGGCAGTGTTTGACAGACTTGTTTCAATTGTGCGGTAGATTTTTTAGCAGCTTGTATCCTGGAAAAAATAGGACTTCCTTCACCCACTCGTTGGGATTCGAGGAATTACCTGGTTGGCGGTGAGGCAGTCCGCCCTTGGAGGTTCCCGAGGCAGTGCGTTGGGGGAATCTCCAACCCCACTCCGTAAATACTTTTTCTTATTAATTCTCTGTCGATTGATCATCTGAAATTGAATTAGATGCAAATGGATCGGGTGTCATCATTGGTGTGGCTTTACTTCGCGGGATGGTGGATATCAATAGAATAAAGATGTGAGTGGCGCATGCGTTTATGTGGATGAGGATGGGTGTGAGGTTCTCTTATTGGTATTCCTGAGTGATGATTGTGCTGATGATGTTCATCGTGGATGTGTTCGTGTTCATGCCAAAGGCTTTCATGAACGTGTTCATTTTCATCTGCTTTTGGTGAGAGGGTAAGGTGTACTACGCCCAACAGCCCTAAACCAACCAAGCTGCCGTAAAGGAATTCGTTTTCCGTAAAGTGGCTTCCTAGCCATCCAGCCAGCGGATAAGAGATTGCCCACCACAAATGACTCCAAGCGAAGTGTGCCCCGTAAACCCGCCCCTGTACCGTCCTGGGAATACGGTCAGCAATTAAGGTTTGGGTAGGTAAGTCCACCATATTTTGCCCTACTCCTGCAACTGCCCAAAGAACGATGAGCAAGGCTAAACTTGCATTGTTAGCAGGCAATAGCGCAACAGTGATGAGGGTTGCTCCCATCAGCACAAACGTTGTCCGTCCGATGCGTCTATCCAAGGCACCAATCACTACGGCACAAAGAGTCGCCCCGATGCCAAAAGCTGCCATCACCCAGCCGTATTGGACATTCCCTAATTTGAGTATTCCTTGGACATAACCAACGGTGTTTACCAGAATTTGTGCGCCAGCAATAGACGCGACCAGCTGCATCGCCAGGGCGTAGCGAATCAACGCATCGTCGAATAGACGGGTTGTCCCTTCTTTAATATCCTGCCATGTTCTGCCTGGTGTTCTTATTGGTTGCTCCTTTGGATTGACTCTCAGTTGACCTGGTAGGGTGAAGATTAAAATAGCTGCAACGATAAAGCTGAAAGCATCTAAGAAGAAAACCTGTCTTGCCCCGATAAAAGCCGCAACAGCCCCTGCCAAACCGGGACCAAGCACCGATAGTAGTTGGTAGGTGGCGCTGGAAAGGGCGATTGCTTGTGGGTAGTCATTCTCCCCTGTTACTTGAGGGATTGTTGCCTTATAGGTTGGCGTAAAGAAGGCATTGAAGACATTAAGCGCAAAAATGAGGGCATAAATTTGCCAAACAGCGATCACAAACGGAAGCAGTCCAACGATCACCATTCGCGCTAAATGGGTTGTGACCATGATGCGCTTGCGATCAAAGCGGTCTGCGATCGCTCCCGCCAGGGGTGAGAGTAATACAAACGCTGTAACACGCAGCGTCAAAGCACTGGAAAGCACAACGGCGGATTTTTCGCCAGCTAATTCAAAGGCAAGCAGGGCTAGACTAACCCAGGTCAGGGCATCACCTAACAGACTTATGGTTTGAGCTGAGTAAAGTCTGGCAAATACAGGGTTTTTTAAACTGCTAAAGAGCATCAAATTGCAATTGTTATAGGGGCATAGTTTTAAAATATTTATATGATAAACCTTTAACAGGTAATGGGGGGTGGGGGCATATTTTTTTGCTGATAAAAAGTGTACCAGAAGCCCACACCATAACTGTACTCAGTTTGGTGTTGGGTAGTTCACTGCAAAAAGTTCTTTAACCACCTTATTGCTTCACTTGTTGTCTGCTCACTTGCAATTAGAAGACATTGCCGTACAATTTCTGAAACGTTAGGAAAGTAACTGCTTTCTGCAAGTGCGTAACTTTCACCCTGCAATCTATAAACTAATAACTGGTTATTCTTTAGCAGCCAAACCTCTGGCACTCGATAAGGCAAATAATCATTGATATCTGTATAACTAGTAACGTCTACTTCAATTGCCAAATCGGGGGGAGGGTCGTTCTGCCAGTCGATGCGGTCTTTACCCTGAACTTGTTGCCAATTCTCAATGTAAAAGCAATAGTCAGGTTCAATACCACTGATTTCTGGCAAGCTCATGGTGATGGGTGTAAATGAGTCGTATATTCGGTTTAAGTAATCAAGTAGAGTTGTCACTATTAATGCAAGTAAACTTGCCTTTTTCCCATGCTCAGGTAAAGGAGCCATCAACAAAATCTCATTATGTCGATATTTGATACGAGGTATAGTGCGATCACCTAACTGTCTTTGCAGTCTTTGGTAGTCTTGCCAGTTTCCCAAGAGTTTCAAGACAGCACCAGGAGGTAATTCGATTCTTTCTGGTGTAATTACGGTATCCATTTTAGGGCTGACCATTATTGTCCTCCTTTTCTTCCATCCACTTCAAAGCCAGCACACGCAAGACATGAGCCATATTGCTTGCCAGCGTCGTTGCAAATCGCTTTGAACTGCTGACGTTCCTCCGAGGTAAAGAATGTTTGCACTGTAACAGCACCTGTTGTACGTCTAGTAAGGGTTATAGCTTTTTATCTAGGGAAAGTGACAGAAGCTCATGGAGTAGCCAGCGTGTTACCTTACTTGGAGACGCCGCCCAGCCAATAACACCTGACATGAACCAGGGTGCAGGTCAAACCATTGAGGATGTTGACGAATCTAAATGTTCTACCGAACAGCGATACAGGTTGACAAGATGACTGTCAGCCAAGCTGTAATAGACGTTTCGACCTTCCCGGCGGTAGTTAACTAAACGCATCGCTTTTAATAATCGCAGCTGATGACAAACGGCTGATTCCGTCATTTTCGTCAATGCGGCTAAATCACAAACACACAACTCTTGGGAAGACAAAGCTGAAAGAAGGCGCAGACGGTTCGTATCTGCCAGCACCCCAAAAACTTCTGCCATCTGTTGTGCCTTGTCTGTTGGCAGGATTTGCACTTTTGAGGAGCGTACATGCTCTAGATGTACCACATGAGTGTCACACTTTGGTGCATCAGAATTAGTGAGATTATCCAAGTCTTGCTTTGTCTTGCGCTTGTTCATGGTGTTCTTGGTAGAAAATGGTTCTCAATTTCAATAGTACCTAAAATAATAACAATTGTACAATTGAATAGTTACTCAATTGTTGTATTAGAATATTGGCAGTTAACTTTCTAGTCCTTTCTCCTTAGCTGCCATGACTCAAACCCCTTCCCTCAAGACTCAGCTTTTACAAGTTGATGGCATGGACTGTGGAAGCTGTGCCAAGACCATTGAAGCCAGTTTGCTTTCATTGCGCGGCGTAACGGAAGCTTCGGTAAGTTTTGCAACTGCAAAAGTCAAAGTTTCCTATGACACTAAGCTCTTGAGCGAAACTGAAATTAGAAATCGCATAACTGCTTTAGGTTATACGGTTAAACTGAGTGATGAAGCAAAGCCGCATAATCACACTCACTGTTGTCACAGCGACCACACCCATGTTGAGGTGGCACCTGCTAAAAAGCTACAGGCACAAATCGGAGGGATGGATTGTGGCAGCTGTGCCAAAACAGTTGAAGTTGGCTTGCAGCAAATAGCAGGCGTTTTGTCAGCATCGGTCAGCTTTGCTACGGGAAGAATGCAAGTATCCTATAATTCACAGATCCTTAGTGAGACGGCAATTTATGACCGGGTTAGAGCTTTAGGTTATACGGTTGAGCAGAGTCGTGAGGTCAAGCCGCACCATCACTCTCATTCCTGTTCTGGCAACCATGACCACGAACATGATGACCACGAACACGTTGAAGTGGCTTGTGCGAAAAAGCTACAAGTGAAAGTAAACGGAATGGATTGCGGCAGTTGTGCTAAGACGATTGAGGTCGGCTTGCAGCAAATGGCAGGGGTAACAGATGTATCGGTTAACTTTGCCACTGAACGATTGCAACTATCCTACGACCCGCAACTAATAAGTGAAGCAGCAATCTATGACCGAATTAAAGGTCTGGGATATACGGTTGAGCAGAGTCTTGAGGTAAGTGAGCGCCATAACACCCACGACGATTGCGATGACCATAACCACGCTCATCCAGTCGCCAAACCGACTCAAAAACGCGATCCAGCAGACTGGAAATTCTGGATTAGTAACCGTCGGGGACAGAGCGTAATTTTAGCGGGAGTAGGGTTAATTCTGGGCTTACTGGCGCAATATTTAGCGCTTCCCGTCTGGATAGCACGAGGTTTTTATGGCATTGGCATCGTCATTGCTGGCTATCCTATTGCACGGGCTGGTTTGTTTGAGTTGCGTTTGCGCCGCGCCGATATGAATCTGCTCATGACGATTTCAGTTATTGGGGCAGTGATTTTAGGGGACTGGTTTGAAGGAACGCTCGTCCTTTTTTTGTTCTCTTTAGGTACAACGCTGCAAATTTTTACCTTTGGTCGCACGCGCAATGCTATCAGCGCCTTGATGGATTTGACTCCATCTACTGCTACGGTTAAGCGGGGAAATCAGGAGGTGAGAGTACCCGTTGAAAATGTTCAAGTGGGGGAAATTTTGACGATTCGACCAGGACAGCGTGTGGCGTTGGATGGCGTAGTGATTTCTGGTACAAGCGCTATTGACCAATCCCCGATTACAGGAGAGTCAATCCCAGAAGATAAAGAAAGAGGCGATACGGTTTATGCTGGGACGTTGAATCAATCAGGTTTTTTAGAAGTTAAAGTCACTCATACATCTAATGATACGACCGTTGCCAAAATTATTCATTTGGTAGAAGAAGCCCCAGGAAGCCGTGCTCCCACGCAGCAGTGGGTGGATCGGTTTGCAGAGGTTTACACTCCGATTGTAATTTTGATCGCGATCGCCATTGCTGTCATTCCACCTTTGGCATTTGCCCAATCTTTTAACGTTTGGCTCTATCGGGCGCTGGTGATGCTCGTAATTGCCTGTCCTTGTGCCTTGGTCATTTCTACTCCTGTTTCAATTGTCAGCGCTATTGGTGCTGCAAGCCGACAGGGGGTATTATTCAAAGGAGGTAATGCACTGGAAACAGCCGGACGTCTGACTAGCCTTGCCTTTGATAAAACTGGCACCCTTACGCAAGGTTTACCCGTTGTGCAGGAAGTTTATGACCTTGGGAACGTAAGTACAAATGTGGTATTACAGATTGCAGCTTCACTGGAACAACTCTCAGAACATCCACTAGCGAAGGCAATTGTGGCAAATGCTCGCTTAGAAGGGATAGACTTAGAAACACCTGTTAACTTCACAGCGTTACCTGGTAAAGGCATTCAGGCAAACTTTGGTGAAGTTTTATACTTTGTTGGCAATCGACGCTTATTCACAGACTCTGGTATTGGTTTGTCGGCTGTTGCTGAATCTCTGTTGGCTGAAATTGAACAACTCGGTCAAACCCCGGTGCTGATAGGGACGACTCAAGAAGGATTATTGGGAGCGATCGCGCTTTCGGATGGACTGCGGTTAGAAGCAACGGAGGCGGTGCGACAGCTCAAGCGCTTTGGGTTAAAACGGTTGGTGATGCTAACGGGCGATCGCACTGCTGTTGCTAAGCAGATTGCCCAAGAAGTAGGAATCACAGAGTATCGAGCAGAACTTTTACCCTCAGACAAGCTTCAAGCAATTGAACAAATGCGTGGTTCTGGGGTGGTAGGTATGGTAGGAGATGGTATTAACGATGCTCCTGCTTTAGCAGCTGCGGATATTAGCTTTGCAGTTGGTGGAATTGACATTGCCCTAGAGACAGCAGATGTGGTGCTGGTTGGGAGTGACTTGAGACGGCTTGCTTATGCAGTGGATTTAAGTCGCCGTACTGTCTTAGTGATTCAACAGAATGTCGTCTTTTCTTTGGTAACAAAAGGCTTGTTTTTGTTGTTGGGGACTTTTGGTTTTGTTGGGTTAGCGATCGCCGTCTTAGCAGACACAGGAACTTCCCTGCTTGTGACTGCGAACGGAATGCGCTTATTTAGAACCAAGACTGTTGAAGATTAGGCAATGGCACATAACCACAGCCACAGGCATCACGACTCGTAATTGTTACTGTCCAAGACCTGCACCCCGATTCGGTTCATTTTTGAGCACTATTACTTCTTGACAAATCGTTTCTGACCTTAACCTGTCAACGATGGCAACACTACTGTGAAGCAGACTTTCATGGGTTTGGGTTTGATAACGGGTTAACAGTTAAAGGCAATTGAACGATGAAGGTGCTACCTTTACCAAGTTGGCTTTGCACATGCAGGCTACCTCTGTGTGCTTCAACAATTGCTTGAGCGATCGCCAGTCCTAATCCTGATCCACCAGTGGTACGCGAGCGATCGCTATTCACCCGATAAAAGCGATTAAAAATCCGCTTTTGCTCACCAGGTGCAATGCCAATCCCCGTATCTTGAACTTCAATCACAGCATAACCGTTGTTGCATTTGAGAATGACATTTACATAACCGCCTGCTGTGGTGTATTTAATCGCATTAGCAATCAAATTAGAAAGCAGCCGTAAAAGTTGGTCTTCATCTCCCATCACATACAACGGCTGATCAGACAACACAGAAGATGTTAATTTCAAAGAAGCTGCACTCGCTAACGCGGAAAACTCTTCTATAAGGTCATGAATCAAAACGTTGAGACAGCAAGGTACCCATTGTGTCGCCAGCGTTTGCTGATCCAATCGAGATAGTAGCAGTAAGTCACTTACCAGTTCAGCGAGTCGGTAATTTTGACGTTGAATAGATGCCAGGGTATCTCGTGCTTCTTGTTCAGATAGATGTTCTATATCAAGTATAGTTTCTACTGTTGCATTAATTGCTGCTAGAGGAGTACGCAACTCATGGGAAGCATCAGACGTAAACTGTTGCATTTGTTTGTATGACCTGTCAATTGGTCGCATCGCCAACCCCGCTAGCCACCAACTAGAACCGCCAACAAGGAGTACTGTAATTGGCAATCCCAGCGCCAAAACCAATTTTAAAGCAGCGAGACGATTATCAAGCTCTTTGAGAGAGCGCCCCACCTGTATATAGCCCCAAACCTGATTATCTTGAATATGCAACGGCAAAGTCTTTTGATTATAACGATTGCCTTGCGGGTCTTTGAGTGTTTGCCACACTTTTGTTTGCACAATCGCTGGTAATTCGTGAGGTTGGAAACCAGCTGCAGCAATTAAGCGTCCTGAAAGATTGACAAAACGGATGTAATATTGCTTATTTTTGTAAACAGGACTAAAAAGACCGTGTTCAGGAAGTGTATGTTGGCTTTGACCAAAGATTTTTTCAGTAGGGCAGCTAGACTCAACTAGACAAATATTTGGTAGAACCTGTTGGAAAACTGGCTCCATACGACCAGGTTTTTTCAAAGTCGGTTCAATCACATCATGTAGTGTGCCTGAGACAGACTCTAGTTCTTGGTTGATGGAAAACAAGTAAGCGTCAATA
Source organism: Brasilonema octagenarum UFV-OR1 (assembly GCF_963888615.1). NCBI lineage: Bacteria > Bacillati > Cyanobacteriota > Cyanophyceae > Nostocales > Scytonemataceae > Brasilonema > Brasilonema octagenarum. The sequence continues at coordinate 19,594 of NZ_CAWPKW010000303.1, forward strand.
ATGACCTCATAAACGACGAAACCGCATACAGTCAAAATCAGACCCATTACTACTGCATACCACAGAGCAAGGGAGGTGCGAGTCTGACGAAACAGTCTAATTTGCATCGCTGGAATTGAAACGATAGCCCATACTCGGGACGGTTTCGATAAAACCATCACAACCATGTTCTGACAATTTACGTCGCAACAGTCGGATTTGAGCCGCCACTACATTACTAATACGTTCCGCATTCAACGTATAAAGATGGCTCAAAATTTGTTCGCGGCTAAGAATTTGGTTGGGATGTTTCATGAAGTATTCCAACAGATGAAATTCTTTCTTGGTTAAAGAAATGACCTGACTATCACCATTAGGGTGTTGATAGCAAACTGTACCACTACCATAATCTAAAATAAAACTACCAACTTGAAGTTGTTGAGGCTGAAACTGGGGCGATCGCCTTTGCAATGCACGCAACCGCGCCAGCAATTCCGCCATCCCAAACGGTTTAACCAAATAATCATCAGCCCCTGCATCCAGTCCAGCTACCTTATCTGCCATACTATCTTTAGCTGTAAGTATCAGAACGGGTAAAGGATTGCCACGAAGCCGTAATCGCTTGCAGAGTTCTAAACCCGATATTCCTGGCAGTAACCAATCAAAAATTGCCAGTGTATATTGTGTCCATTCGTTCTCCAGGCAAATCCAAGCTTCAGTACCGTCTAAAACCCAGTCAACAATATATTTTTCCTTGCTCAATTTTCGCGCTATTGACGCGCCTAGATCTGGCTCATCTTCAACTAGGAGAATTTTCATAACGAGCAGAGATACCTTTGAAGTTTGTTCATCAATAAACTCTAAGCGTAGTCACACTAAGTAAGTGGGCGGGGAAATTTATAACTATGTAACGAAAACTTAACCAGAGCGATTAGAGTTAAACCTGATACGTTGTGTACTGTAGTTACCTTTTTCCCCCCTAGCTTTGATACCATCAATCACGGCATAAGCGAGGTCTAACTCATCATTGAATATTTGCCCACATAGTTCATCTTTTTTAAGGTGCTGCGACTCCAATTCAATTGGGTTCATCTGCGAACAGTATGTAGGCAAAAAAAAGATGTACAAACCCATGTGTTCCCACTTTGACCATAACTTTTGGGCGTCTTTACATCGGTGTATTGATCCGTTATCTTGTACAATTACTATGATGCGTCCAGCGTTTTGAGCTTCTTGGGCTTCTTGTTCCATCATTTGGATGTAGGACTTGCGGTCAACCCCACCGATGACCAAACCATAAACAAAGCTAATTAAAGCGTTTTAGTAGCTCACTTTTGTTAAAATTGAGGTCGCGATGATCGCCTCTAAAAGAGCTTGTTCAGTATGTTGTCAATGGATAACTTTTTTTATGTAAAGATGAGCTTAATATAGCAGAGATGATAAAGTCCCAGCCAGTTAGCCAGATAATCAACTCAGGAGTTATCTGTTCTATGATTTTCTGTGACGAGCAGCACAGCTTAAAGGATAAAGACTGATCGTATAACTGATTGAGGGTTGAACAGTTTTGCCACTGTAACTCAGCTTTAAGATGTTCCCAAAATTGTTGTATGGGGTTCAGTAGTGGAGATAATGGTGCTAAAAAGATAGGGATAATCTTCTCTTGAATGCAAACAAGTTTAGCGGAAAATTTATGGCTTTTGTTAACCTCACGAGTGAACATGATGCTAAGTTTGATTTTTTAAATCGCTTTTGCCGATTAGCAACTGTCAATATTCTTTCAGGTATCATGGTACCTCTAGCAGGGTTAGTCGATGTGGCATTTTTGGGACACTTGACTGAAATCCGTCACTTAGCAGGAGTCATCCTGGCTACGATCTTGTTTGAGTACCTCTACCGCGTTTTGAAATTCATACGCTCTTCAACCAATAGTATGACAGCGCAAGCCGTTGGACGAGAGGATTTCAACGCAATGATGCTAGTGGGACTGCGAAATGGCTTAATCGCTTTGGGAATAGCCGCACTAATTCTGATTTTCCAGTACCCCATAAGAGAAGTGGGATTTACCCTATTGAGTGCAAATTCAGAGGTAAAAGATGCAGGTGTTGCTTATTTCAATGCTCGAATCTGGGGAGCACCTGCAGTTTTGCTAAACTATGTTTTGATTGGTTGGTTTTTTGGGCGGGAGATGAATAGCTTCGTATTGGTGATGTCCCTGATTGGTAACGCAGCAAACGTTGTGCTGGACTACGTAATGATTATCAATTGGGGTTGGGAAACTGCTGGGGCTGGATTAGCAACAGCTATTAGCCAGTATTTGACGCTGTTGGTCGGTCTGACGTTTGCGTGCTTTAATATCAAATGGCAGGATTTCCCCGCTGTTCTTCAAAAGGTTTTGGATTGGCAAGCCCTTAAAGCCTCCTTTGCCTTGAATGGAAATATACTTATCAGGTATTTAACTTTTATTACTGCTTTAGCCGTGTTCACCAATTTGAGTTCGTTAATGGGGACAACAATATTGGCTGAAAACGGTTTACTATTACAAGTTGTGACTTTAAGCGTTTTCGTCATTCAGGGAGTCGGACATGCTACCCAAAGTCTGACGGGTAAATTTAAAGGTAAAGGTGATTCCAAAAGGTTATTGCCACTTATTATAGTTGCAACGCTGACTAGTTTGTTGTGTGCACTTCCCTGGGCAATAGTATCTATCGTCTTTCCAAAAACAATATTTGGATTATTAACTAATCATGCTGAACTCACCAATGACATTGATAAGTACACTCTCTGGTTACTACCTGTGTTAGCATTTGCTGCGATCGCTTTCATGCTAGAAGGATATTTTATTGGTTTAGCAGAAGGCTCGACTCTACGTAACTCTTCCTTAACTGCCCTTGGGGTTGGATTTATACCCTTAGCTTTTGTTGCTTGGTATTTTCATAGTAACCATATTTTGTGGTTAGCTCTTTGTTTGTATATGATAACCAGCATGGTGATACTTGTGATACAGCTGCCAAGAACGTTTCACAACCACGATACTCATCATCAGCAGATCGCAACAACAAACATAACCTAAAAGCATTTGTCTATTATTAGACGCATTGCCCAATCTTGCTAAATCAATAATCGCATCCAATACGGTTGGTGATAAGCACGCTTAACACAAACCCGGTTTCTTAAAGAAACCGGGTTTTTCTGAGCAACAATTGCGTTAACCGAACCCTTGATTTTTCTTCTCTGGTTTGAGATTGTTAACTAAAGTATACGTAAAAAAACTGATGTCAAGATTAAAGTTTATTTTACTGTTCGTAGTCGTAGTAGTCTCATTGATTACTTTCGATTTTGCTAGCACCCAAGCTAAGGTTATCAGTCTCAACCGCTATATCCTTCCTGGAGAGAGGGTTTTTCCAGAAGGTATTGCTTATCAACCCAAAACCAAAGACTTTTTTGTCAGCAGCACCACAGACGGCACAATTTTTCGAGGAAATCTCCAACAGGAGTCAGCGGAGGTGTTCTTACCCGGTGGTGCTGATGGGCGCACAACAGCCATCGGCTTAAAAGTGGACGACAAAGGTCGTTTGTTTGTAGCAGGAGGCAATACTGGTCAAATATTTGTCTACAATACTCACAGTGGCGAACTACTCGGTCAATTTAAGAACCAAAAGGCTTCTACATTCATCAATGATGTTGCTATTTCCCCAAATGGAGAAGCCTATTTCACTGACTCATCTGATCCAACTTTATACAAAGTTTCGATTAATGAGGCAAATGAAATTCAGTTTGAGGCTTGGCTCGATTTTACTGGTACGAGTCTAGAGTACCAGTCAGGATTTAACCTCAACGGTATCGCTGCAAGCTTAGATGGCAAGTACCTGATAGTTGTGCAGTCTAATACAGGAAAGCTGTTTCGTATCGACATTGATAGCAAGCAAGTCACCGAAATTGATTTAGGTGGTGAACGACTAACCAACGGCGATGGTATCTTGCTCTCGCGCGGTAAAAAGCAAATTTTGTACGTTGTGCGTAACCAGCAAAAGCTGATAGTCAAAGTTGAACTAGAAGAGGATTTCTCGCGAGGGACTGTTGTCTCTAGCACGACTGATCCGTCGTTGGCTTACCCGACTACTATTGCCCAAGTTAGGAAGCAGCTGCTAGTTGTCAACTCTCAATTTGACAAGCGTGGATCAGGATTGACAGCTGAGTTACCATTTACTGTTTCGAGTATTTCTAGTCCTTAAATCAGTGAACAGTCAACAGTGAAACTGATGACTGATAACTGATAACTGGTAACTGTTAAATCAACAATCGCACTTGTGAACCACTCTGTGTTTTACTCACTTCAATGCGGGCTTGAAAGGCTTCTTTGAGGTGAGGCATATGAGTTACGGTTAAGATACAGGTAAAATCTGCGATACGCTCTTGGCGTCTCTTGCTTTGGGCGATCGCATCTTAGTGCATCGTCTACACACAATCTTGTTCATCTCGCAGGACGCACCACACTAACCAACTTACCAGCCAAAGGTTCCCCTGCCAAAATAGCTGCATTAATTCGCTTTGCTAATCCACTTCTATCTACATCATCCGTACAAATAATAATACCAGCATGACTGGGTACATAGCGATGCAAACGTTTGAAGTCTCTGCGGTTTAGGGTTAAAACAACACGCTCGTTACTACTTGCAAATGCGAGAACTTCATCATCAGGTATTTTTAAATTAGCCTTTCGTGCTTCTTGGACGGTAACAACATCATGCCCCAAATCGCGTAAATGCTCCACAACCTCATAGGGAAACTGTTCATCTGCATACAAACGAGCCATTATTCTTCATTCTCCCGAATGGCTGTTGTTATTTCCTCTGGATATACTGTGGCATAAACCCAAGCGTTGGCTAAGTCTGTCGCAGATAAAGTTGGATAGTCTTTCAAAAGTTGAGCTTCGCTAATACCTAAATTACGAGCATTAACTAACACCCAAACAGGAATGCGGGTTCCACTAATACAAGCATCTCCACCACATACACCTGGGGTTTTCTCGATTCCACGCCAAGCATTTCCTAAACTTTGGGCTAATATCTGAATCGCCTGTGCTTTTTCGTTTGGTGTTAAGGCAAGTAGTTCTGGTTCCAACTTTTGTAGCGTCATAGGATTACTACGAACCTAAAAAGACTATATTTGAATATTCTAACCCATGCACAATATGCTTGCCCACCAGAATAAGTTTCATAAGCCTGCGTGCAGGAGATAGCAAGACATTGTTAAAACTGTGGCGATAGCTTCGCTTGCCTCACGCGCAAAGCGCACGCTACGCGAACGGCAGATCGCTCTTAACTTCCGCAGGTAGGCATATACTTAGGTTACCATACTGACAAATGGTAAAAAATCAGTCGTTTTCAGGTTATGTACGAAGCTTTCATTGATTTAGATGAATTAATAGTGCGTTGTAGAGATAAGCAAGCAAGGAAGTTTATCAAAGAAGCAGTAGCTTGTTATAGAGCAGGAGCATACCGTTCTTGTATTGTGGCAATATGGAAGGCAGTAGTACTTGATTTTCTTCATAAACTCAGAGAATTAGAGCTTTTAGGAGATAAAGAAGCATCAAAGTTATTGGAACAATTTGAAAAACTGAGTTCTGAAAAAAAGGTCAAAGAGCTTTGGCAGTTTGAGTCAGATATTCCCAAAAAAGCGCTCAAGCCATTTGAATTAATCTCGAATGTTGAGATGTCAGATATTGAAAGATTATTTGAAGATAGAAGCCGATGCGCTCATCCCTCAATGACATCTTTGGAGGAACCATTTGAGGCGACAGCAGAATTAGCACGCTATCACTTAAGAAGTGCTATTACACACCTTTTAGAAAGACCACCAGTTCAAGGTCGTGCAGCCCGTGAAAGAATTTTCCAAGATATTAAGTCTGAGTATTTCCCAACAGACTCAGAACTGGCAATAAAGTATTTTCAAAAAAGTCCGTTAGCTCGCGCTCGCTTGGCTCTTATCAAAGATGTTGTTCTTGGATTAACAATAAGCTTGTTAACAGAAAATCTTCCCGAAGACGAAAAAGAACGTCAATTTTCCGCCATTCATGCAATATCAAGTATGTATCCGGAACAAACAAGAGAAATATTGAATGATAAATTGTCTGATATTATTCTCAACAGAGTCGTTGATAGCAATTGGGATAAAGTTATTGTCTACCTTGAAAATGTTAAGGTCTGGGATAGTCTTAGTGAAGCATGTCAGTTGAAGACAAAAATGTTTCTTGATAAACTTGATAGATTTGAAATACATTTGAATCATGAAAAACGATTATCTCATAAAAGTATAATTATTTTATTGAAATCTATACGAATAGATTTTTTGAGAGAAGATGTAGTTAAAAAACTCCAATTTTCCTTGAGACATTTACTTTCTTTAAAAGAATTCTGTAAAGATACCTTACTCGATGAGATAATAAGTCCTTTATTAGAGGAGAGGATACCAGAAGCTACTTTTGATGAATTGCTTTTAATGATACAAGAAGAAAAAAAATTATGAAATGATAAAATTGAACCTTATTTAGTAGAAAAATTACAAGTAGCTTCTCTGACAATATTATTATCATTAAAATCAAGATATGAACATAATTTATTGAATGAATGGATTGAAGCAATGTTGCAAGAAAAAGTCACAGAAGCGAGTTTAGATGAGCTACTTGCCGTGAGAGATGGATATATCCATAAAATTCCTTGGAATCAAGATGAAAAGGCGAAAGCAGGGGAATTAGATGATTTACATAAAATGGTTGAAAATATTTTGGTTCAACGTATTAAAGAGGTAGATTTTGAAGATTTACTTATAATGAAATGAAAATACAATAGTGATGATTTTTTCAAAAACTTACTTCAACCCATTCTCAAAGAAAATGTTGCCACTGTAGTAGATAAATTTATAGACTCTAGCTCTTACAAGAATGCAGCATTTCATGCTAGTCTTTTAGTTGAAGTAGCTGATTCTTTGAGTGTAGTACAATGGGAATATATTTTTAAAGGTTTTTGTGATAATAATCAGATCTATTACTCAAAAAGCTGTCCGAATATTTTTTGTTCTTTGCTCAATAAGTCTATAGAGCTTAGTGGCTCTTTGCAGCCCTATTGGATATCTTTCCGAGAGAAGCTTAACAATTTTAATGATAGTCGTATTGATAGACTAAAATTTTTAATTGATTCTTATGACGCGGTTGAATGATTTTTTTGCTGTTTTACACCTTGGATCATTAAACACTTTTTAAAATATCAGTGATTATCTATCGCACTTCACAAAGAACAACTTGGTGAATGCGATTGCGCGGAGGGCAGTGCCCTTCAGGCGATCGCAGTTCTCATTCCCTTCTTATTCTTCTTCCTCGTCAATTTCTTCACTCGTCAGCAAAGCTTGCGAACTGTGACGCACATGAAGTACAAACACAACATCTTCCCGAATTGTAAACAAAATTCGGTACTTGTTTCTTGACTTACCGTAAATCAGTTGACGGATTTCCTCGGTAAGTGCATCATTTTCTGGAGCTAAAGCGCAGCGTCGTGGCTTTTCTTGTAAAGTTGCAATAGTATCCATCAATTCCCGAAACCACTTATCGGCATAAACAGGCTTTCGCTCTCTCAACCAAAAATAAGCAGCCTCAATTTCTGCATTTGCCGTTCGAGTCGTTCTAACTAGAAATGCCATACTTTTGTCGCATTTCTTGTTCAAATTCGCTCAAGGTAGTGGTTCTACCTGCTTCGACATCTTCCAATCCCTTCTTGATTCCAGCAATAGCTTCCAACTTCTCCAAAGCATCGAGCAGCTTTTGGTAAGATTCAGCATCTTGGACGACAAGTTCGGCTTTACCATTAACTGTCAGCACTACAGGTTTTCCCGTCTGCTTCATCTGTTCTAGGAATTCCAGCGTATTGCGTTTAAAGCTGGAGAGTGAATGTATATCTCGGCTAATGTTTATCATTGGGTTGATTATGCACTAAATTTGCACTTAATTTAATGCTATCCTACCCAAAAGCTTTTTCGTTGAGATAGAAAACGGTACTCAATAATACCAATTCTCTGTAAACTTGCACTTAATATTTACTCTTTTATTCTTGGCGTTCTTGGCGTCTTGGCGGTTAGTTTAATAAACATTAAGTGCATCTTCATAGAGAATTGGTATAACTAACGCCAGCCTTTTTCAGCTTGCTTTAACACATAAGCGGATAAATCTTGTATTTCTTGTTTGCTCAGGCGATCTTCGTAGGCTGGCATATTATTTTTGCCATTAGTAACAATCGAGGAAATTGCCTCAATGGAATCCATATGATATTTTTTTAGTGCTTTTAATTTTAAATTCTTGCCTCGTCTAATAATGTTGCTACCGTTAATATGACAACCAGCACATTGAACACTAAATATTTTTTGGGCGTTCACTGTATCTGTAGCGAATGCTGTAGGAATGAAGTTCAGATTTAAAACAATGAATGTCAGTAAGAGAATGATGATTAGGTTTTTCAATTTGATAGTCATTTCAATATCACACTAAGTTGGATTCTTGGGTTAACAATTTCTATTTTCAAACCAGTTCTAGCGATCGCCCATCCCTTGCGCGTGTCCGTAAGGACTCAGGGCAGACGCAATCATGCGTATCGCCAAACAATTGATTTCTACAAGCTAGATAGCTAAATCTCCTTTGCTGGGTAGAATTTTGATGCTCTATCTGTTGATTATCATCCTATATAGTGTCAGGAAAATCACGACTTAGATGAATCGCAATGCTGTATTATTGGCTGTCGCCGCACTATTGCTGATTGGCTTTTCTTGGTGGGGTGTCATTACAGCGCAAACTGGGTTACTGGTGCGTCACCTTAACCGTGAAGGAGTGCCTATGCTATACGTTGCACCACGTAACGCCGAGAAGATACCAGGTGTCCTTATCGCCCACGGTTATGCAGGTTCTAAGCAGTTGATGTTGGGTTACGGCCACGTTTTAGCACACGCAGGTTACGCCGTGATGCTGTGGGATTTTAACAGTCATGGGGCTAACGCCAAACCACTGGAACGTGGTTCACTTCAGCAAAATCTAGATGTTGCTTATGCAGTAATCTTGGAACAGCCAGAGGTTGATTCGTCGCGTTTAGCAATGCTTGGTCATTCTATGGGGAGTGGTGCAGTCATGTCAGCCGGTATTGAGAATGTAAACCGTTTTGCTGCTACTGTTGCCGTTTCGCCCACGGGTGCGGCGGTAACGCCCGAAGCGCCGCGTAATCTCCAGTTGCAAGCAGGTTCTTGGGAAGGAGGTTTTGTTGGGAATGCACAGCGGTTATTGAAGGCGGCGGGAGGAGAAAATGAAAATTTGGCTGCTGGAAGAGGACGCCAACTTGTCGTCATTCCCAACGCTGAACACATCACTATTTTGTTTAGGAATGCTAGCCACCAAGCTGCCAAAAACTGGCTTGATGCCACTTTTGGAGTGCAACGTAATAGTGACTACGTTGATCGTCGGATGATTTGGTATTTCTTGCACTTGTTAGCGTGGCTGGCTTTACTTGGCGCAGTTGCTTCTATCAAAGAAGATACGGGCAAATTCTCCACATCTTCTAAAACGTCACTACGTTTTTTCTCTGGTTTAAGAAGCTGGGGAGGTTTACTGATAGCACCGTTTGTAGCAAGTGGTGTACTGGTGTTACTGAGTCGTAGTGGCGATATTAACAGTTTGGGTGGCTTGCTGGTAGGCGGTGCAGTAAGTATTTGGTTCGGCGTTGCGGGTTTGGTTTGGTTGGCTGTTATGTTTCGCTTACCACGTCCTACACTACGAACTGTTGGTTTAGGCATAGCACTATTTGTAGTATTGTGGATTGCCTTTGGTGCAATGGCACAGGTGGTGTGGCTACAGTGGTGGCTTATTCCGGCGCGTTTAAAGTTATTTCCCCTGATGTCAATCGTTTGTTTTCCTTGGTTTTTGGCATCTGGAGTCGCACAACAAGACGTTGGAGTTGGAAAACGAATTTTGTGGTGGCTAGGGCAAAGTGTGATTTTGATAGGGGGCTTTATTTTGGTGCTTTACTTATTGCCTGAACTTAGTTTTATTTTTCTTTTGCTACCATTGTTTCCTTTGATTATAGGGATTTTTTCCTATGCTTGCAGCTTGTATAAAGAAATTTGGAGTTATGCCCTTGGCAGTGCTTTATTGTTTGGCTGGATACTAGCTGCTGCCTTTCCTTTAGCTAGCTAGAAAATCATACTTACTAACTACCGCATCAAAAAGATTTTTGATGTTTTGGAGAGGGCAGACGACATTGAAGACAACAAACTTGCCATCCTGGAATGGATGTATGTTCCGCTACTAATTCATTCCGAGCGACAACTTAAACTTCTTTACCAAGAACTTTCCAAAGACCGTTTTGTCTGGAAGATGCAGTAAATTTCAGACAACTTTTGCTACCGATTCTTCACGCTTTGCTCATTCGGTTGCTTCAGACGTCACTAGGTTTATAAGCCTTGAAGCAATCTCGTTGACTGGGAGGACGAAATCTACAGTCCCGGTGGAAATGGCAGCGTCGGGCATATCGAAAAACTCGCTAGTACTATCATCAGAGGTAATAACCTTACCGCCCATCTGATGAATCGCCTGCACTCCCAAAGCGCCATCATTACCTGTACCACTGAGGATTACGGCTATTGCCCGCTGTTTGAAACTAGCTGCGACTGACTCCAACAGCAAGTCGGCAGAAGGGCGGGCAAAATCCACGAATACGGCTTGCGAAAGGCAAATAGTACCGTTTGCAGTGACTAGCAGGTGTTCGTTTGGGGAAGCAAAGTAGATAATGGACGGTCGTAATGGCTCCCCTTCTTGTGCAAGCTTGACAGGCAAAGTCATAGAGCCGCTCAGGGCGGACGCCATTGAGCTGGAGTTGGATTGGGTGTCTAAGTGCTGTACCACGATGATGGCTGCCGGAAAGTTCAGTGGTAAGGCAACTAGGATCTGGCTTAAGGCGCTTATCCCACCGTCACCTACTGCCAGCACCACCACTTTGTCAGCAGTTAGTTCTTGTTGTGTCTCGTTATTCGGTACTTGGTTATTTGCTGTCCCAGTAGCTGTAGCAGGCAATTGACCCATGAACAGTGCTTGCCGGATCAGGTCAGAGCGCTGTTGCGCCTCAATAGCCTGCGCTTCAAAAACCTTTGCTGAGTGGATGCGGTTCCTAGAGCGCGCATCCGTAGCCGTCTTAAACATCAGCTCCGCTCGCTCTTCTAAAGAATAAATTGCCGCCCACAACGCCTTCTCTTGGACCTCAGCCTGCGCCGCCTGCAAACTAGCCTGTGAGAAGGCGTGGCCCACGCGACAGCGGAACTGGAGAAAATTTCTTTCCTGCAGTTGGAACAGGCTACCGCCGCAGTCTGGACAGATCAAGCCCGCGCTTATCCCAAGCGGTCCGTTGTTCCGTAAAGCCACCCCATCGAGTTCCACAATGTCGGGTTCCATTTCCAGTTCGTCCTCGTTAGACATATTCAAAGCTCCTTGTGTTGCTATTGGTTCATAAGTTAGCTGTACTAAAAGGGGAGCGATTGACACCACTGGCAGGATATGGTCAACGTCTACGTGTTCGATGGCGCTGTTGGGCATCCCGGAAAACAGGGCATCATCGGGGTTCTGAACGACTGCCATACCGCCAAGTTTTTTCACGTCTATAAGCCCCGCTGTCCCGTCGTCAAGCATGCCCGACAACACCACACCAACCACTCGGCTTTTGTACGCCTTTGCTGCTGTGCGAAACAGGGGATCGACCGCCGGACGACAGCGATTTTCCTTAGGACCCTGCACCACGCGGATGTAGCCGCGTTTAACTAGCAAGTGGTAGTCCGGCGGTGCTACGTAGATCCGTCCATGCTCTATAGCCTCACCGTCTTTTGCATGAGTCGCGCTCAAGGAACCACAACGGCTCAAGAGATCCGGCAACAAGCTTTTAAATTGCGGTGAAACGTGAACGACGATGAAGATTGCAGCGCTTAGATCTTTTGGCAAAGGGGCGACCAGTGTCTTCAGCGCTTCCACGCCGCCTGCTGAGGCTCCAATAACAATAATGTCGTGACCGAGCATTTATTTTTCCTTATACAATAGTATCGGAAGCGCGAATAGTACCGGAATACCCATCCCATTACTGGAACTAAGTGAAAGCCCCAATACTCCGGCAATAATCCAGTCAAGTATCTTTCTCGCTGGATTTGCGCAATTTAAGGAGGCACTTTGGAGCAAGCACTGTTTTCCTCATTTGCAAAGAAACTGACTCTGTAGTACCACTAGCAGAATTTGTCTCGCTGCTTCCACCAAAATAACCACTACTGTTGCATCTAACTTCTAGCTAAAGAATTGATCAATATTAAGTTTTAAAGTATACTTAAATACAAATTTTCCGAGCCAATAACTTGAATTTAGCGATCGCTGCTATTGTTCTGTGGAATAAACATTGGTCATGTTTTAGCATACGCGCCAAAATCAGCAGATGGAATATGGCTCGATGTCGCAGTCCGCGAGATTATTGAGGAAATTGCAAGCTTTGAGCTTGAACGAGCTATACAAACTGGTGTTTACAATAAGTATCCAGTTGTAACCCACATTCCGCATCTTGAACTTCGATGCGATACGCGGAGCGTCAAGCCTCCGGCTTATCGCCTGATTTCATTAGGACTTACGCATGAAAACCAGAGATCAAAGGTTTGGGCAAGGGTATAGGGGTTCAAACCCTTATACCCCTACACCCTTACCCCCTTACACCCTCCCATAACTACTCTATTAGGACTTACGCAAAAACCCTTTTAAACCCTCTTACTTTTGTGTTCTTTGTGTCCTACCCTGCGGGAAGCCCTTCGGGTATCTCCTGCACCAGACGCTACGCGTATCTCCTACGGAGACGCTGCGCGTTCGCTCTTAGCGTGCGCTTGCGCTTACGCCCAAGCCGTGTGGGCTTTGCGCTTACGCAGTCGCCTAGGTCGGGAAAGCGTCATTCGCGCTGTCTCACCGCTCCGCGTCTATGTGGTTTATTTTTTCATTATTTTGCGTAAGTCATGTCTATAAAAGCAAAGCCTTGATTGAACACTGTTTGAATGCTGAATTAGAGAGTGTGGAGTACACTTAGTAAGTATTGGCATCATTTTTCCGTTCTGCTACGAGTGGCTGAATCAAATTGATACGTTTCCCCTGTGCGTCTCCTTATTCTCTTGAACCACAAATTAATGAAAAATGAGCATCAAAACAGTCGGCATGATCAGCAGCTATCCTGGTTTAGATCAAAAACCAGATTGGCTATGGCAACAAACTCCTCATCCCTTTGGTGTTTGGGGTGATATTCAAATCCATTCTACAGCCCCCAAACCAGATTTCTTATTAATGTATAACTACACGTCTTTTCCGCAAGCACCGCAAAAGCAGTTGTGGTTTTGGAAGAATGCAAAGGCACAACTTGAATACGAAAAGGCACAGCAAACGCTACAAAATAAACTTATAAACATTCCTAAAGAGCGAGTCATTTATCTGTTGCGAGAACCACCTTTAGACGAAGTTATTGAATTGAATAAAAAATTTTATCAACAGGCTCAAGCGCACTGCGGTTATATTTCTGGACCAGATGATTTTGCCCCCACGCCGAATTATATGCCTGCTATTTGGTATTATTCTAACTCATTTCGTGAGTTGAATGATATGCCACCGCCAGAAAAAACTAAACCATGTAGTTGGGTGACATCTGGTATTAGTCGTACAGTTAATCATCGCCAGCGCCTGGAATTTTTAAAACTGCTGCGAAACAGCGAATTGAAGTTTGATTTATATGGTCGTGGCTTACCAGAATGGGCACAAGGAGGCGGAGAATTGAGCAACAAATGGTATGGTATGGCTCCATACTATTATAACTTGGCAATTGAAAATTATGCTGACAATAATTGGTATGTGAGTGAAAAGCTATGGGATGCTTTGCTTGCTTGGTGTTTACCAATTTATTATGGGGGAACTGCCGCAGATAAATTATTACCTCCTGGTAGTTTTTTGAGATTACCAAGTTTGGATGAAAAAGGACTTCTTTACATTCAAGAAGTGACAGCAACAACTGATGCGTGGTATGCAGCCAAGAGTGCGATCGCCGAAGCCAGACAAATTATTTTACATAAGTTAAATTTGTTAAATTGGCTCTCGGATTACGTTACAAATTGTTCATGATGACGGTAATTATGGAAATATGTGGAGACTTGGATGACTGAAGGTATTTACGTACTCGCTAACGATATCGTCTTTGACCAATTAGTAGCTTTCTTAAATAGTATTGAAGCAAATGCCGGCAAACCTTATCCAGTTTGTATCATTCCTTATGATAAAACTATTGAACAAGTAAAAGACGAAATCAAAAACAGAAACAATGTAGAAATATTTGCAGATACAGCAGCTATTGCACGTTGGGAAGATTTCGCCACTAAAATCTGGCAAACTCATCCTAGTGCTTTCCAAACTTGGCAACAAAACGGCATCTCGGGAGTTTATCGCCTAGGAATGCATCGTCGTTTTTGTGGCTTCGATGGTCCGTTTAATAAATTTATTTATTTCGATGCTGATATTCTAGTCCTAAATTCTTTAGATTATATTTTTCAGCAGTTAAATCAGAATGACTTCGTTGTTTATGATTTCCAATATAAAGATCCTACTCATGTCTACAATGTTAAGTCGAATAACTTATTAAATATTTTCCCGCTTGCTCGCATAGATTCTGAAATTTTTTGTGCGGGTATGTATGGAAGTAAAAAGGATATTTTTAATCAATCTCAACGTAATGACATTATATCACAACTCAAACAAGATGAAGCAGAAATTTTATATATGAATGCTCCCGACCAAACTATTCTCAACTACATGGTCATGAAGTCAGGCATATCTAGCTATAATTTCGCCCATCATCTCCCGGAAAATGAAAGAACCGGTTGTTGCGTAACTTCTCCCCATTTTGAAGCCATAAATAATATCTTGTATGACAAAGGTCATCCGTTAACTTATATTCACTATATCGGTTTATCGTCTCAGTTGTTTAGCCGCATTTGTTCTGGAGAAAATATTGATTTTCCTTACCGGGAAATTTTCTTGCATTATCGCTATCTACATGAACCAGACAAGCGACCAAAATTCAACAGTAAGCCGAAAGCTTACAATGCACCGCCAAGTTTAGCTACACGTATTTTCCGAAAGTTAGGATTAGCAGGTTGAGGATTATTCAATGAACCGTGGAATTTATATTATTGCTAATGATAAGGTGACTGACCATGCGATCGCACTACTCAACAGCATTCGTTTGCATGATAAAGAAACACCAATTGTCATGATTCCTTATGATGACAATTATCACAATATTGCAGATACACTGGGTACATATTATGGAGTAGAAATATATGAAGATTTAGAGTTTATTGATAGATTGTCAATAAAATTACATGAAGTTTTTGGAAACAAGTTTTTTGCTCGTCCTAATCAATTTCGCAAGCAAGCTTGTTGGTTTGGAGCTTTTGATGAGTTTTTGTACATAGATACAGATATAGTTGTCTTTGAAAAAATTATTGATAATCTGAATTATCTGAATAAATACAATTTTATTTGTTGTGATTATCAACACGCCGGTGGTATTACGAATGTCTTTACACCAAAAATTTTAGAAGAAAAAGTCTTTACTGAAGATGAAGTCAAAGATATTTTCAATGGTGGTTTTTGGGGTTCTAAGAAAAATCTTATCTCGGAACAGGATTTGTATGAAACTTTCGCCGAGTGCGCCGCACATCCAGAATATTTCGATTTTTCCCAAAAAACTTCCGACCAACCTATTATCAATTATATGCTCTTGAAGCGAATTCCTTCTCGCTTTAACATTGTCCGCAGAGAGGGTAAAGCACCAGGAAATTGGGGAGGAAGTCACCATTTTCAAACTCAGGGAAATATACTGATTGATCCTTTAGTGAATCAACCTCTACAATATCTCCACTGGGCTGGTATTCGGATTGAACCTGGTTGTCCTTATTGGGAAATTTGGGAATATTATCGCAATCTTAATCTTGCACTTCCACCCGCTGTTTTCCCAGAAAAACCAAAGAAAAGTCAGTGGGAGAAAACATTGGAGAATTTGAAGAATCAATTCAGAAAAATAAAATCTAATTTGTAAAAGTTAAGGAATCTACCTAACATATTGCTTTGACCAAGAAAGGGGTGTAAGGGTGTAAGGGTGTAGGCGAGCCACTGCCGCCAGTACTTGATGAGGGTCTCCCGACCTAGGTATCTGGTGAGACCAGCGCTGCAGGAGGGTTTCCCTCCGTAGGCGACTGGCGAACCCGAAGGGCGTGAAAAAGGTGTTTGTTTCATTCGTAGCGGGTGGTGCGCCGCCAGTGCGCCTGCTCTTAAGAGTTTGCCTCAATTGATCTGACATGAATCTTTGATAGTGTTAATTATTTGTAAAGCAGTATCGAAATCGGGGATGGCATAGTACAAGCGGCGTTCACTCTGCAACTTTGAAAGAAGTGCAAAAGCTTCGTAGTCACAAGCGAAAATTTTAAACTCGTACTGGATTTCTTGACTAGCTGCATTTACGAAAATTGGTTGCCAATGATATCCATTTTCGGTAAGCCAGTTAGTGTATCTGCTGGATAATGGCAATTGTTCCAGTTTTCCCCATTTGATTAAAATTGCTGTTTCAATTTGTTCTTGATGTATTTTTACTCGGGCTAAATGAGTTTTCAAGGCAATAAACTGACAAACAGCTTCGATATTAACTTCCTTTAAATCATTTGAAATTTTTTGAATGAACTTCGACTGAGCCTTAATGTTCTTGGACTGAGCAATAACTTCCTTTGACTGAGCAATAACTTCCTTTGACTGAGCCTTAACTTCCTTTGACTGAGCCTTAACTTCCTTTGACTGAGCCTTAACTTCCTTTGA